>JALYVR010000192.1 GCA_030853145.1 Chloroflexota bacterium
CGCTTGCGAGGAGACCGGGTGGTTTTTGGAGCGAGTCCGGTCCCGGATTAGGAACAGTCCACGAATCGTTGCCGGAGGCCAGATCAAGGGCGTGGAATTCGTCGCTGCGTACGATGAATAGCAGGCCCGCGCTCGCTGTCATCTGCGTCTCTTCCTGGGGCAGACCGGACAGATTGTCTTCCGTGATGACGTTGTGCCAGCGAACCTTGCCCTGGGTTACATCGATACTGTAGATGTTGCTAGAAACCTGCCAGATAAGCTGGCGGCCCAGCGTGAGCAGCGTGCCATTATCGTGTGGAAACACGCTGGAACCCTGGGGTCCGGCGATGTGCCAGGCGCTCGCGCCCGTGGCCAGGTCGATGGCCACAAGCTGCGTTGTTGGTCCCGAAGCGCCAGGCGTCGTGGCCGGCACAGTGCTGGCAAGGTAGACAAAGCGCGCGTCGCTGCCCAGCACAACGGCCTGCTGCTGGTCGTTGGGCGCAACGATGGTGCGCTGCCAGATAGTCTGGCCCGTCAGACGCTTGAGCAGCAGGAAAGTAAGCTGGTGATCGAGGGGATGCGCGTAGGCCGGATCGTCGGGGGCGGACCGGTAGTCCAGGGCGGCATGCCCACTCAGCGCGACCAGGATCGTGCCTGGTTGTATGCCAGCACCGGGAACAGAGAAGCTCCCTGCGCTGGCGAAGGTGTGCCATTGGCCGGCGCCGCTAGTGTCGAACGCCGCGAGTTGATGCAGGTTCTCGCCTGTCGCCTGGTTCACGATGCTGCCGTTTTCATCGACAAACGCCGCGCTCGCTGCCTGGGTGGTGGCATGCTGCCACTGTGTGCTACCAGCGGACGCCGTAATCTGGTAGATGCTGCTCTGGGACCGGTCGAGCTGCATGTATTCCAGCCAGCCAGCTCCCACCAGCAGCGCGAGAAACAGCAGGACAAAAAGCACGCGTGAGAGGCGCCACAGCCGTACCACGAGCTTAAGCGGGTAGATGAGAGCGCGCAACAATGTATACTTGAAATCTCGAAGCTGTGTTCGTCGCGGGCGCCATGGACGTACCCAGAGCAGCAGCAAGGCGAGCAGGCTGAGTCCCAGACCTGCTACCAGGAGCATGCGTGCTGGTGTCCAGGTTTGGAAGATAGCACCACTACCAGGGGCCGTCGCGAGGAAGATCAGCGACCCGCTGGGCGTCTGTGCCAGGGCAGGCGACAGCGCCGTGATATCCACAAGCGTGCTGCTCCAGCGCCGCGTGCCGTTGCGCGCATCGAAGGCCGTGATCACAGCGGCGCCGTTGTCGCGTCGTTGCTGGAGTACAACCTGGCCAGCAGCGCTATCCAGCAGGGGTGTGAATGTGCGCTCCGCGTCCACGCCCAGCGCATCGGAGGTCACGCGCTCAGCCCAGCGAACCGTCCCGCTGCCGGCATCGACCGCGTAGAGCCAGAGTTCGGGGCGTATCTGACGCGTATCCCAGGCGATGCCGGTAGCGTAGATTGTGCTGGCAGCAGGCGAGGTTGCGCTGCTGGCCTGGTAAAACTGTACCGGGGTGAGTGTGGCGGTCGGTGAACTGTTCAAGGTCCAGACCGGGGAGCCTGTGGCTGGATCAAGGGCCGCCAGTCCTCGCGCGCCGGCCGAGAGGAGGAGCTGGTGCTGACCTGTGTTGAGCAGCAGCAGGGTACGAGTGGGGCGCGCCACCTGCCAGCGGATGCGGCCATCGGCGCGGTTGAGGGCCGAGAGCATGGTATTGCTGGCGACGTAGAGCGTCTCGCCATCCAGCAATAGCGGGGCGGCATAAGTTAGCTGGTCGTTGAGCGCCTGCGTCCATTGCAGCGTGCCGGTGTGCAGATCATAGGCCGCGATTTGCCCATCGCCGGCTGACTTCGTCGTGTAGAGAGTGCGTGTATCGAATGCAGGCTGGAAGCGATGCGCTCCCTGGGCCGGCTGCTGGGCATGCAGGCGCCAGAGCTGCTCTCCGGCTGCGCTCAGCACCTGTACGCCGTCCGCGTATTCGACCACCAGGTCGCCATCCGGCGCGGCGCTCAGGGTATTGTAGGGCGAGGATACGGCCGGCGAGTCATTGACGCGCCATGTGCTAGCGCTGCCCGTCGCGGTCACGATCTTCTGTTGGCCAGAAGCGTTATGGATGCCAAAGACAGGCCCCGCCTGTGTCTGTCCGGGGGGCGTGATTGTGGTCGTCCCCAGATAGCCGCCGCCAAGATCTTGCTGTGTCGCGACGCGCCCGCTACGCGCATCGAGTGTGTAGGCAAAGAGATGGGTGTCGTGGCTATCGCGCCAGAGCAGCAGGCTGCTCGCAACGACGAGCGCCAGCAACACACACGCCATAATGGCGCGCGCCTGTTGCGGCAGTCGGGGCGTGCCTGGCCGCACCCTTGCAGGGCGCAGACCTTGTCGGAGGGCAAGGGGAGCCGAAGCAGCGTCCCTACCCGAACTAGCAGGGCGCAGGCCAGCAGCGCCCCTACCCGAAACATCATCCTGAACTGTCTCGACGGTTTCCTGAGGCAGAGGGCGCAGGCCTTGTCGGCGAGCAAGGGGAGCCGAAGCGGCGCCCCTACGCGAAACACCATCCTGAGCCGCGTCGGCGTTCTCAAGGGCGGGCACCTGAGTTTTCTCGGTGGGCCTCTCTGCAACGCTAAAATCGAGGTCGATGGCCTGGGCCGGATGCGGCGTATTGATGCGCGGAGGCATGGCTCGTGGCACGGCCGGGCGTTTGATCGTTTCTTCCCCCGCATCATCAAGGGGGTCGTTATGCTCCTCGCCGGGTGTTGGCTGTGACGGTTGCTTGTCAGGCATCGTAGTAGCGCTCTCTCGTACTCCAGGTTCTCGCTACTCTACTATAGCAGATTACACGCGAAGTTAAAAGCGCGTGTCACCGAGGGTCCAGGGCTGTTGAAAAGTCGTGCTTACCTGAGAACCTGCCACATGCGCCTTCGCAAAGGTAGGGGCGCCGTTTACAAGCCCGCCAGTTCTTCGGCGAACTGGCGGGCTTGTAAATCGCGCCCCTACCTCTCTTCCATTTTCTATCTGGCTGTGCCTCATCCTCCCATCACCTTTTCTATGAGGCCGCAAAAAACCTACCTCTGTGAACCACGTGCGCCCCTACGCGGGTCGGGCGCCTTGATGAACCGGGGATGGCCTATGGACGAAAAACGAGGCATGGGATATGATAGGAGCCTGTAGCCGTGCTATCTTCGTTGGCAGGAGACTTCATGCGCACCCTCAATCTGCACCAGCTTGCGACGTTTCAGGTAGTGGCCAAGCATTGTAGCTATGTTCGCGCCGCCGAAGAGCTGCATTTCAGCCAGCCAGCCGTCTCCGCGCAGATTCGCCAGCTTGAGGAGGTGCTGGGCGTCAAGCTCTTTGACCAGATCGGGCGCAAGACCCATCTGACGCAGGCCGGAGAGGAACTCTACCTCTACAGCCAGAAGATCTTCGCGGTGATCGAAGAGGCCACCGAGACGATGGAGTCGCTGCGCAGCCCGCATTATGGCCGCCTGAGCGTGGGGGCCGACACAACGGTGGGGTCCTACGTCATTCCAAACCTGCTGGGGAAGTTTCACCAGGCCTATCCAGAGGTCGAGATCAGCCTGGATGTGCTCAACCGCGCGACCCTGGTGGATGCGCTGGTGAATAACCGCATCGATATCGCCATTGTGGGGCGGGTGCCCGATGATATCCCCGTGGTGATCGAGCCTTTCGCGAAGAACGAACTGGTGCTGGTGGCCACCCCCACGCACCGGCTGGCGGGCCGGGTTGAGGTGCCTTTCGCGGAACTGGGGCGTGAAAATTTCTTGCTGCGCGAGGTGGGATCGGGGACGCGTGCGGCCCTGGAAGATGTCTTCCGCGAAGCCGACATCCCACTGAAAGTCTCGATGCAGATGGGCACGAACAGCGCCATTAAGCAGAGCGTGGCGGCCGGCTTGGGTATCGCCTTGATCTCGCGGGTCGCTCTCGATATGGAACTGGCCATGAATCGCCTGGTAGTTCTCGATGTTGAAGGCTTCCCCATCATGCGCCAGTGGCGTATCGTGCATTTAAAGGAAAAGAGCCTTTCCGCTACAACGCGCGCCTTCAAATTATTCCTCTTACAACACGCCGACCGGCGCCTACGCAAAAAGACAAGCTAGCTCCTGTCCTCGCGCAATCGTTTCAGTTCTGTATACTAACAGCGGTGATACTTTTATGTGTGGAGCTTTCAGCCTTTCCACAGAGCAGAGAGAGAGCAGCGTATGAATACTGAGATACAGCAGCGTGTCCTGACGCCTTGCCCGCAGTGTGGCAAGGTACGTATTGGTGTGAGGTGTAACAGTGACATGGATCTGAGGGCGGCCGGAAAATTTGTCTCTGACCTGGCGGCCGTCGTCTGCATCGCCTGTGGCTACACGACGCTGTACGCGTTAGATCTACAGAGATTGTGGAAAGAGCTGGACACGCATCCTGAACATTTCGTGCTGCCACCAGATTTCAGAGGGTGATAGAGGCCAGCTATCTGGCAAGCACGAGATGCCCGACCACCCAGGCGCTATACACAAGCAACAGCAGGATCGCGACGGCATGGCTGATGCGCCGGCGGGACACACACCAGAGAGCGCCGACCGTCAGGATAACCATCAAGGGGGTATCCAGAAGCAGCAAAAGCTGATCGTGGAGGAGCGCGTGCCAGAACAGCAGCGGTAAGGCGATGCCGAAGGCGGCGTTGATGCTGTTACTGCTGAAAACTTCCTCGACGCAGGCAATCGCGTGTCGCGTGCGCGCCAGACTGAAGGCCACTACTGTGTTCGGCAATGAGGTGGCCACGGCCAGAATGAGCAGACCAAGGATCACCTGCGAGATGTGTAGTTCGAGGGCGAGCACCTGCCCGTACTGCACCATCACGCTGACGCCGCCGAGCGCGATGAGGAGCGCAATCACGATCTCGCCGGTGTAGCGCATCGTCATGAGCCTTGATGGCGCTTTCTGGTTCGCGGTTGCCTGCCCGTCGTTCGCCAGGGGGGGCAAAACTGAGTCAGGAGAGGGATGATGCGCGTGGGGTACACGCTGCAAGGCATGATAAGCTAATCCACCAAAGACACCCAGCGTGAGCAGCCCGACCCCGATCAGCGCCAGCACACCCTGGCTCGACAAACGGACGCTCACGCCGGGAGGCATACCCGAAAGCAGCCAGACAGTGATCAGCGTTGTACTCATGATCGCCAGCGCATACAGGGCCACCGTCTGGACATCGCGCGCGGCCCTGGTTGGCAGCACAATGCCGGATCGCTCCCCGGTCGCGAAGGTAGAGATGCTGAGGATAATGGCGATATTGTAGATGTTGGAGCCGACAATGATACCCAGGCCAACCGCTACCTGGCCGCCGGCGATAGCTATGATGGAGGCGGCATAGTTCGGAATGTTGGCCCCCAGCGCGCCCAGCAGACTCAGCAGGCTTGGCGACAGATCAAAGAGATCGCTGACCGTTTCCAGCCGGCGCGAGAACCAGTTGGAGGCGCCCATAGTGATAATTAGCGAGCCAACGAAGAGCAGCAAGACAAGAGCAAGCGGCGGCAACTGTGCAGTGAGATGTGGAGATGTGCTCATAGCAACAAGCATACCCCGCAAGGATGCTAGAGGTCAACCCGTGTCCCTACGTGGATCAGATTTCCAGGTAGACCTTGCGATAAATGTCGCGCACGCTAAGCGTGACCTCAATGCTTTGCAGTTCAATGCTATCATCATCGTGCGTATACAGGGTCTCCTGCCAGCGATTGGGCGAGAGGCGCGCGTAATGCTCAAGATGACATCTGCGCGAGTCCACCAACAGGATATCCTGGATCGTTGGGTACGCTTCGCAAGCGAGCAGCTTTTCAAGCCGGTCTACCTGTTCAGTGGTGGTAGAGAGCACTTCAACCACAAGGGTGGGAGACTCAAGCGCTTTTATGCGTGTCCAATCGGATAGATCGCAAGAAACAGAGACATCGGGGAGATAGACCCGGCTCGCGGTTATAGCGACATTCGCGCTTGAGCTATACACGTTGCATTCTGTCTCGCGCAACGCCGTGTTGAGGTCAGTGACGATATTGGCTTCAATCTGGGCATGCGCCAGGCTAGCGCCTGCCATCAGGCGCACATGCCCATCGATATACTCGTACTTGTGATTATGGAATGTCTCGACGAGCTTCCAATATTCTTCAAGCGTGTACTGTTGTGTTTCCTTAGGCTGGTACGTGACCCCACGCGCCTCTCTAAAATTTCAACACCAGCGACTTGAACTTCCTATTGACCAGCCCATTTCAGGAAGTGTGATCTTCCGATAGGTCAGGATGAGCGGAGAGACACAAAAAAGAGCCTGGAGGGAACGCACCCCTCCAGGCTCGTACCACCCCACCACTTCACATTTCCAAGTCCCATAAGCAAGAAATGCCACGTTTAGAACTTTCCCCCTACAGTTCACACACCCTGAGTCCCTCGTATGCACGCTCTCACCCGCCACCCAACACCACCCTATCCATTGTTAGATCGCCATATTTGGAACTCTTACCCCCTCCGTCCTACGATAAAATATATCATACAGCCATGACGATGCTATGAATATGGATGTTCCTTACATTACATAATTTTCATGCTGTCAGAGTTGTGAAACGCTTTGAATTATTACAAGATATTCATGTTTTGGTAAGGTCTGCGCCCTGCCCGCCTGCGCCCTGATCTGCTATAATAAAGCGATGGCAGAGTTCTGCTGGCCATTGCGGCGGGTGAAAAGCCGTAAGGGGTGCTCAAGTCCCCAGATTACTGGTAGGTAAATAAATGACACTTTTAATAGATACCGTACAGCTTGTCGCCGAGCAGCGCGTGCTGATCCTCAACTCGGCGACCGACCCGTTTGTGCAGTTCGCGGCCCAGCAGATCAGCCGCGGGAAGCTGGTGCTGGCCGAAGACAACATCGCCGCGCTCCAGCAGCCACTCAGGTTTGTAGGACCATGTGCCATACACCATATCCCCTTCCACGACTATCCATTACACGCCGCGCCAGGCACCATCGATGTCGCGGTGATGAATCTGCTCTACCAGCCGGGTAATGCCTGGCTACAGTATGGATTGGAGGTGGCGGCATATGCCTTGAGAGCCGGGGGACTGCTCTACGTTATGGGAGCGAAAGATCGTGGTATAGTGTCAATGGCGAAACGCATGCAGGCCTGTTTCGGTAACGTCGAGACGCTGGAGATCAGCAAGGGCCAGCGGGTAGTGCGTTCACGTAAGGACGCAGGGTGGCAACCGCCAGAAGGTCAACCGCCAGCATTGCCCCTGGATGATGTGTTCGCGGGGGGGAAGCTAGATGAGGGGACGCGGCTGTTGTTGGAGGTGCTGGAGGTGCGAGCCACGGATGTGGCGCTGGACATCGGATGTGGCGCGGGCTACATCGGCCTGCATATCGCGCGACTGGCCCATAAAGGACAGGTAACCATGGTTGACGCCAGCCTGGCAGCCGTGGCGCGGACCCGGCAGCGCGTGGAGGAGAGCGGGCAGAGCAATGTGCAGGTGCTGCCAAGCATCGGCGCCCAGGCGGTCATGGAGCAGCGCTTTGACCTGATAGTGACGAATCCCCCATTTCATATAGGAGGCATTCAAACAACTTCGATCGCCGAACGCTTCATCCGTGAGGCCGCGCAGGTGCTGCGTCCCCCACGCGGGCGCTTTTACCTGGTGGCGAACCGCTTCCTGAAGTATGAGCCAGCGCTGCGCGCCTGTTTTAAGCTGGTCGAGGAAGTGGGGGGTGATACACGCTACAAAGTGCTGCGCGCCCTGCTGTAGAATAGTGGACTGACCACCTTCATTCGACACGTGAGCCGCCCCCATCCGCGTAGGGATGCGGCTTGCCGCATCCGTGTCAGGCATCCCTTGGGGTGCCGGTGGGGCCTCCTGCCAGGCCCAAGGGCCTGCTCCACGGATGCGGCTTGCCGCATCCCTACGCGGGAGGAGGGCCTCTCACCCGGCACATGAGCGTGGTCAGAGCAATAGTACTCTGTCCATCCTCATGTGCCGACCTTATGTGTAGTGGCGTCCCTTCGGCTCCTCTTGTCCGCCGACAATGCGGGCGCCATGTGAG
>JALYVR010000862.1 GCA_030853145.1 Chloroflexota bacterium
GCCGTGGAGTTCGGGATGCTCATCCAGCACTCTGATATAGGCCTGGAAGCCGCGCAGGATATTTTTCGTCGGCTCGATGCGGTCGACACGCATGATCGTCTTCTCGGCCAGCACAGGCCGGAGCAACTCTGCGGCGCGTTTGCCGGCTACGCTCTGCACCGCGCGGCGCTCCTCGGCCACGGAAATCGAGATGGGATAGGCCCGCGCCTGCGTGCGATGCCCCTGCCACCAGACGGCCCCCTCTTCAAAATCGACCACCGCGCCGTCCAGAAGGGTATGCGCGCCTTCCAGGGAGTTATGCGCATCCCGCTCCGTCTGGAAGCCCACTATGTCGTTGCCCACCAGGCCACTGTAGATATCCTGAGCGATGCTATTGGGCAGAAACTGCCAGCAGCGAATATCGGGCCAGGGGATGTGAATAAATTGCTGTGTGACGATGGTCGGGTGGCGCTGGCGAATCATGGCGGAGACGAGGTACAGGTGGTAGTCATGGAGCATCACGACAGGCATCGTATCTTCGCGTTCAATCTCGGCGTTCACCGCGTCGGCAATGGCCTGGTTCGCCGCGTGATACCCGTTCCGCCAGGCATCCATGATCTTCTGTGTGCTTATCGAGGTATTGACCGGATCGTACATGTAGTGCTGGAGGAACCACAATGTACGGTTGCTAATCACCTCGTAGTACTTGCGGTAGGTCGTTTTAGGGACCGTGACGTACCGCAGTTGCATCTCCGGACCGCGCAGCGGGGACCGCACCAGTCCGCTCTCCTTGAAGGCGGCACGGTCGCCCTCGGTCATGGCCATGGCAACCCATGTCACCTCCATATGATTCCCTGCCTCTATGAGGGCCGTCACCATGCCACCGGCGCCACGGCGGTGCTTCAACGTTTTATCTTGACTCAGGTAATATTCAACGGGACCACGATTTGTGGCGATGATGAGACGATTCGCATGTATCAACTGTGGTTGTGTTCCATGAATCGTCATCTGCGCGGGCATAGGTTGATCCTTTCTACCAGGCGTTCTCCTCTTCTCGCCTTCTGCCTGTTCATGCCATTCACTCTATATATCGCCGTCAGCTTGAAAAAAGACGCACTGAGCAGCGCGTATAGTACATTTGGATACACGAACAAACACTTTTGTCTTTAGCGACACGGAAAGAGACACCTCTATGAGAGATACCCATTATGTATATTACCATATTTCAGTGCTGCGATGGGAGAGACCTGATGTATGCGAAAACCATCGCTTCTACGGGGGACAATGATATACTGCAAAATATAAGAAAGCATCACTATCTGGAAAGGTTCCTGTTTATGATCCGTGTAGATGGCCGCTCGCCGGAGCAACTGCGACCCGTGCGTTTCACGGTCGATTATATCGAATATGCCGAGGGTTCGGTGCTGATCGAAGCTGGGAAGACGCGGGTGCTGTGCGCCGCTACGGTGGAGGAGCGGGTGCCGGCCTTTCTCGAAGGCAAAGGGCGGGGCTGGGTCACCGCCGAGTACAGCATGTTGCCCCGTGCCACGCACACGCGCAGCGCGCGCGAGCGCGAAGGCCGGGTCAGCGGCCGCACGCAGGAGATTCAGCGCCTGATCGGTCGCTCGCTGCGCGCCGCCGTAGACATGGACGCGCTTGGGACGCGCACGATCACCGTTGACTGCGATGTCATCCAGGCCGACGGCGGCACGCGCACCGCCTCGATCACCGGCGCCTATGTCGCGCTGCATCGCGCCTGCACGCTCCTGCTGAAGCGCGGCTTGCTCGCCACCCATCCCGTGCGCACCGAGGTGGCCGCCATCAGCGTGGGCGTTGTGGAGGGCCAGGTATTGCTGGACCTGTGTTACGCCGAAGACTCGCGCGCCGACGTTGATTTTAATGTGGTCATGACTGGCGCCCACGAGTTCGTTGAAGTGCAGGGCACAGGCGAAGGCGGCGTGTTCGGCCGCGATACCATGGGCTCCCTGGTAACGCTCGCTGAGCAGGGCATCACGGAGCTGCTGGCTCTGCAACGCCAGTATATATA
>JALYVR010000003.1:0-2308 GCA_030853145.1 Chloroflexota bacterium
TCCTAGGGGTATACATACGCTCGGCATGTACGCCTAGGAGGGATCGCCCTTCATCCTACGAATGAATATTGCAGAGCGCTAGAGGCTCGCTCCAAAGAGCCGGCAGAGCAACTGCGTCGTGAATACAAGCAGTAGCTCGCGCGAGGCGCTGTGAGGCGCATCCGCTGTCAGCAGCGTCTGCACTGCTTGCGGATCGAAGATGACGGTTGCGCGGAGCGCCTGCGGTGAGAGCGTCTGTTGCAAGATCTCGGACCCCTCGACCTGCCATAGAGACATGGTGGGTGCCTCAAGCGATGGTAGCGCATGTTCCTTTGCTACCCCGGAGGTGTGCTGCCGGGTCAGTTGCGCGAGGATCGCGGCGCGCGGTGTCCCATCCTGTAAGATGACAGGCAGGCGCGTCAGGATATCCATAACATCAGGGGTCAGATATGGAGAGCGCAGGGCTATTTGCTCTACTGTAGCAAGCTGCTGAGTGGTACTTACCACGAGATCGGGGAGGCGCAGGTGCAGATCGAGATAGCGCCAGCGCTGGTGCAGGTCGCTGAATTGCGCCGCCCGGCGAGCCAGCTTCCGCGCGTGTAATGACTCTTCCCAGCGTGTCCCCTGCTGTATCGCCTGGGCGGCAGGGGGCGACCAGAGCTGCTCGGTTGTGCTGTCAACTGTCGGCGCTATAGACTGGCTGTACCAGCGTAAAACATCCTGCGCCTCCATCTTTGTTGCAGAGAGCGAGCGCTCCGGAGCAGTGGAGAGCAGAGTATGCGCCCCCAGCCCGCTAAGAGCTACACGCGCGCCAGTCTGCGCTGAGGCTGTGTGCAGCAGTTGATGCCAGCCAAGAGGGAAGCTATGTGTGCAGGGCGCCTCCAGAGCCGTGATCACCGCGGCCCAGAATTCCGGTTGGTCAACGCCCGTGATCGCCAGAAAAGGCAGGTCATGAGCCGAGGCGACCTGCTCAGCCGCCTGCCATTCCTGGCTGTTATGCTTATAGCCCAAAGTTGCTACTGTGTAGCGGGCCTCGGTTTGCTCGGCTGCCAACGCGATGGTGAGCGTGGAGGCCGGGTCAGCGCCTGCGAGAGCCATAAGCTGGTCGTGTGGCGGCAGCAGGTGTTTGCTTGCTTCGGTGAGGCGCGCATCAAGCTGCTCCAGACTGTTGGAGGAGACGAACGATTCATCAAGGCGGTAATCGGTTGCATGGTTCAAAACAGTTTTCGCGCGCTGCCAGCGCAGAAGGGAACCGGCCGGTACGACGGAAACATCCTGGAAGACTGTCCACGGCGCGGGAATGAAGCCGTAGCGCAGTAAGGCATCGAGGGCGGGCAGGCGCAGGCGTCGCGGCACGCCGACCGCGAAAAGGGCCTTGATCTCGCTGGCAAAGAGTAGGTTGCCCTTAGCGGGCCAATCTTCAACATAGTACAGGATGTGAGCGCCTGAAAGCGGGCGGCGGTAGACCATCGTGCGGCGGTCCGGCACCCAATCGAGCACTGGCGGCTCGCTATTCTCGCGCATAGCATAAGCCTGATCCGCGAAGGCAATTAGCCCCGCGCCCGGCTGTATCGCCAGCGCCTGGCGTCCCCCACGCTGACTCAGGACTGTGCCCATCGTTGTCAGCGTCTGCTCGATTGTTTCGCGCGGAACCTGCTCTCCCGTCAGCCATCCTGCAAGTGTCGGCATTGATATTCCTATAGCCATAAAAGTTAACAGGCAAGGTGCATTGCTGTTACAGATACCATGCTACCATGTCGGCCGACGTATTACCAGAAATTTCTGCTGATTCAGGGCCATGGAAAAGCCAGCCGCTCTTCAACCTGTTGTCCCCGCGTAGGGACCCGGCTTGCCGCCGTCCGTATAGGCGGCCTTGGGTCGTGAGAAGCCCCCCACGGACGCGGCAAGCCGGGGTCCCTACGCAGGGGCGGAATTGCCCGTGACGGATTTAGGTGTAGTGGCGTCCCTCGCGGACGCCATGTTCCCATCTGGCATATGAAGATCGTCAGAGCAGGTAGGACATATGCCCCATGCACATAGAGATGTGGGAGCCGTAGAATAGAGATGTGGGAGCCGTAGAATAGAGATGAAAGCACACTTTCAAGAAGGTTCTTCTGAGAAATAGAAAGGGCGTATCGTCCATGGTGGGTACACTATCGCGGAACGCTTTCTGGCGGGTTGGTATCTTTCGCCTCGCCGTTGCTGTCTGCCTCCTCTTTTTACTGTTAACGGTCATCGCGATGCTCCTGTATCCAGGGGGTACAATGGCCAATCATCATAGTCAGGGCTATACCTTTTTCTTGAACTTTTTCAGTGACCTGGGTCGAAG
>JALYVR010000003.1:2318-13770 GCA_030853145.1 Chloroflexota bacterium
CGAAGCTCTACGCTCTCCGGCCAACCCAACCTTGCTTCAAGGATACTTTTCACCATCGCCTTGTCCACGAGCGCGCTGAGTCTCCCACCTTTCTTCATCGCACTTACCCAGTTTTTTGTTGGCTCAGGCATGGCCCTCTGGCTCAGTCGTCTGGGAGCGGTTTGTAGTTTTGTCACCAGTGCCGGTTTCATCGGGGTGGCTTTCGTACCGATAGATATCTCTTTGCAGGTGCATAATCTGTTTCTCGACATAGCCTTCCTGTCATTCTTGCTCGCTTTCCTGCAACTCTTCCTGGCAGCGCTGCTCACGCCCGGCTTCCCGCGCCTTTTTGTCCGCGTCTTTGGCGTCTTCGCTGTTTTGCTTACAGGGTATATCATCCTGCTCATCTTCGGACCACCAGCCGGGACAGTGGGCTGGATAGTTGTCCAGGCTACGGGACAGAAAGTCATTGTCTACGCCTCAATCCTCACCGTACTCATTCAGGCGCTCAGTGTACAGCCGTTGCTCATGAAAAACGCTCAGCCACGGCCGCCTTTGTAGGCGTGATAGGAAGAGATCAGAAGAGCATACAAAAACGGGTGCCAGCCAACCGCACCCGTTTTTGTATGCTCTTCTATGTAAAAAGCCTCATTCAAGCCTTATCGTTGCCTTATCTCCGCCTTATATAATTTATCAAATTGCATATATGCTAGAAGGGATGCCTGACTGCTTATGTGCCTTCTACCTAACACTCTACTTCGTGCGCGCGTGAGCGGATGCTGGCAGCGATCGCAGAAAAGGGAAGATGAGAAAGGAAAACTGCATGTCAAACGTTCGGTCCACCATCCTGGCTCTCTGTAACAGAGCCCCTATGGATAGGCGGAAAGCTATCGTTCTGGCAACGACCCTCTTGCTGGTGTGTGCAACGATGCTCAGCATCATACCGGCCTCCGGGGTAGCCCGCGCAGCCGCCAGTACCTCCCGCGTATCATTGTTCCAGACCTCCTTTAAGCTGGATGGGGTTACACTCTCCCTGAGCAGCGCCTCCATCCCCGGAAAGTTTGTTGTCTCACCCGGCGATGACATGATCCAGATGGCCTCGTCTGTGGCATCGCATCCCTACCGGGAAATGGATCTTGAGGCTATTCCGTTCAATGTGGCTCCTCCACTGGAAGCTCTGCCGATTGCGCATAGCGGCGAAGCGGGACTCTACCGCTCCCTGCTGCATCAGTATCGTGCTAGCCATGGCGGCCACCTGATCGCCAATGTGCCGGCGATCGCGCTCTTCGGCACACAGGTACGGGGCGAAGCGAACCTGCTGAACCTGCAACTGGACGGTCGCCAGCCGCAGGACGCCGTCGTCACCGAGTATGTGACCGAGGCGGGCGGCCGTCTCTGGCTCATGCGTATAGTTAGAGGGCTGGCTTCACAGGACCTGGGACACGAAACGGCTTCCAGCGCCTCTACGGGGTTCCTCAGCTCCCTTGCTACCATCAGCGTCAGCAGCACGACGCTCAATAAGTCTTCAACCTTGATTGCCTCCCTTTCTCAGCCCCAATCCCATCCCGAGATCGCGGCCAGCGGCCCCAATCCCCAGCTGGCTCCTAGCGTGCCCTTCCCCGGTTGGTGGAACGGCGTCTGCAACTACTACAATTTCTTGCGCGACACGGGCTGGCAGAGCTGGCAGATGAATGGCGGCCTTGATGGTGTCTACCCCTGTGGTCCGCGCCCAGCGGCCGGAGGGCCCAACCACGGGGTTCAGTTCTATTCAGGTTCCTGGGGTGCCTTAGAGTTCCAATGTGTCGAGCTTTCCCTGCGCTGGATGTACCTGGCCTGGGGTGTCAGTCCCTATCCCGGCAATGGCAATGATATGGTGCGCAACTTTGCCGTGTACCACAGTAGCTCGATAATCAAAGAGGTCTACAACTCTCCTGGCTGCTGTCTGTTCCCTGAGCCTGGCGATGTCGTCAGCTACTGTTCGGCCTGTTCTGCTGGCCACACCTCCGTCGTCTTGTCGTCAAACGTAGATGGCAACGGCAATGGCTCGGTGACGGTCATGGAGGAGAACGGTACGCATAGCGGGCTGGAGACGCTGGGGGTCTCGAACTACTACTTGCAAGCTAGCTCGCCAGGGCCAGTCTATGGCTGGCTGCACAATTTCGGTTGAGCGCGCCTGGCCAACACGTTTCCCTGTACAGGCTGATTCATCAAAGTCAATCGCGAGCGACACGGCATACCGTGTCGCTCCAAAAAGAGGAGATTGTCTATGCTGCTCCAACGTGATTCTGAAAAGATTCGGCGGGACGCTATTGCTACAGGTATAAAGAAGGCGAAGAACCAGTGTCTCTCATGCGCGGACGGCTATTTTGAGCTGGCGCGCGAGCACGGTGCGACCGAAGAGGAGATCAAGCTAGCCCTGGAAGAGGCGGCGCAGCGGCGTGGCCAGAACCTTAGTCGTAGAGACCTCATCAAAGTATTGGCCGCAGGCGGCATCACACTCGCGACAGCCGGACTCCTCACAGGCACGGCCCATGCCGATCAGTTCGGGGATTGGTATGGCACTGACAGCAATACACGAAGTCTGACGAGCGGAGGAATTCAGCAGGATTTCTATATTGGTCGCATGGGCCAGGCGCTAGAATTCGATGAGACTTCTTACGCGTTCGACCGGGCGGCGGCGGCGGATACCAAGCCCAGACAGGGCGGGGCCAATACCCATAGCTTTGGCTACTGGGCCGTCCATGGGCCGACGAACGGCAATAAGCCATCCAACCTCACCAATTACCAATGGGGGACAGCCCAGGCCGACAAAGCCTATGACGCCTGGTGGAATTGCCCAAACCAGGATCTGATCGGGGGCGCCACGATCTTTGGCCAGGTTGAGCCAGAGACGGTCGGTTGGAGCTCAGGTGTCAATAATCCTGCTATCCTCAATGCCAATCGCGATGTTGTGAATGGTTTTCTGGATGAGTTGTTCACGATTATCCCGGAGAATACCTGGCCCGGCCTCTATATCACCCCTGACAACTGGAAGAATATCCTGGAACCGGATTTCCAGTCTTTCAGGACCAACACCAATTTTGTGCTCTGGATGTCTGGCCTGGATACCTGTGGCTCCGATATCTGCGTGCCATGTGCCGCCTGCGCTACACAGCCCACAGTTCACAACAGGTTCCAGTACTTCCTCAATAACGGCGTCAATCTCGGCAGTATGGTCCCCGTCATCTGGCAATACTGGATCAGCGACAGCAGCAGCAGCTGTGGTAGCTGCGGCGACTTCGACGTCACGCGCCAGGATACCGATGCCTTCACTCCGGTGATCGTCCAGGGAGCCGCTGCGACTCGTAGCGCTGTTGACCCCGCCCTTCAGAGAAGGCGGAGAAACAATCCTAAGATGAAGAAGCGTTAGGACATCCACAACACGGGATATAAAAACGTTCTCTGCTCCATCTGGCATGAACTTGCCAGGGCCGAGCTAGCTTAGAGACATTGGTCCTCCTGTGCGTGCGTTAGTTCTGCCAGGAGGGCCAGCGTCTCGACCGTGTCGGGATGCCGCGCTCCCAATACTTGCTCCTGAATTGCCAGCGCGCGGCGAGCATAGACCAGCCCTTGTTCGTCATTGCCCGTAGCCTGGTGCAGACGAGCCAGGCCATATAGTGTTGTAGCCATGCGCAGGTGCTGTGACAGGCCGGATTTCTCCAGGATCACGAGCGCCCGTGTGTAGAGAGCCTCAGCTTGTTCATATTGCTCCTGAGCCTGGGCAAGCAGTGCCATCAGGGTGAAGCAGCGCGCGATCTCATGGTGACCTTCGCCAAATGTCTGGGTGCGGATGGCCAGGATGCGCTCGCACAGTTCACCTGCCTGTTCGTACTGACCCTGTTTGCAAGCCAGCTCCGCGAGTCCATGCAGACTATGGGCCACGTCCGGGTGATTGGGTCCAAGGGTCTGTTCCCACATAGCCTGCGCCTGCATGAAATAGTGCCTGGCGCGGTCATCTTGCCCCTGGGCCAGGTAGAATTCCGCCAGTGTGTTCAAAATATCGGCCACCAGCGGGTGCTGAGTTCCAAATGCCTGTTGTCGTATCGCCAGGGCGCGTTGATAGAGCGGTTTCACCCGGTCGTATTTCCCCTGGTTCTGATAAAGTAGTGCCAGATTGCGCAGGCTGCTGGCAACCTGGGGATGGTCTGGTCCCAGTACCTGCTCGCGGATTCTCAAAGCGCGCAGGTAAAAGGACGCGGCTTTGATATATTGTCCCTGCTCATGATAGAGTCCCCCCAGCCTCTTCAGGCTGGCGGCGACATCGGGGTGCGCGGACCCCAATGCCTGCTCGCGGATTGCTAGAGCGCGCTGATGGAGCGGCTCGGCCTCGGCATAAGATCCCCGCTCTTGATAGATCACAGCCAGATTGCCCAGGCTCTCAGCAACTCTGATATGCTCAGGCCCTAATAGCCGCTCGAAGATTGTGACCGCGCGTTGACAGAGTGGCTCGGCCTGCTCATACTGGCCTTTCTTATAATAGAAGAACGCGACCTTTGTAATGCTCTCGGCGAGGTCAACGCTTTCCGGGCCAGGTGTACGCGTGTGTATAGCCAGCACTTGTTGATACAAAGGTTCGGCCTGATCATCTTTCCAGAGCGCTTCATAGAGGCTGGCCTGGCTTTCAAGAATAGGCGCCATACCAGGATGCTCTTTGCCGAGTAGGTGCTCGTAAATTGTACGTGCCTGCTCATACAATGGCTCAGCCTCGGTATAATGCGCGTGCTCATGGAGATAGCGTCCCGTCTGATGGAGCAAGCTGGCGGCCTCTGAGGTGACAATATGCCAGCGCGCAATCAGGTTGGCGCAGGCCAGCGCCTGCGGAAGATACCTCTGGCACTGTTGCCAGTTGGAGAAAGACACAATTGGAAAGACGCGCTGAACAGCACATACAGCTTTTGCAGACCATTGGCGCCGGGCCTGGTCATCCATGCCGTCGCGCAGGACCTCCTGAATCAGGCGATGAATGCTCAGCGTCCTGTTCTCTGGAGAACGTTGTATCAGGGAAAAGTTCCGTAAGATCCCGATGGGGCCATCTAACCACAGCAAATCCGCCCCGGCCTCTGCTGGCCTCGAACAGGTCTCATCTGCAGAAGCGACAGCGCTCAGGATCTCTTCGGCGATTGTCTCTGGCTCCAGGAATGCACACAGGTGCAGGATGTCGGCGGCTATCTGGCTGGACTGCTGAGTCTGTGTGAATGAGAGGGACCAGGTGGTGGCGACCGGATCAAGATGATCAGCGGCGCTGCCGCGTCTTCCGAGCAAAGTGGCACGGTGCCTCTGATAGCGCTGGAGATAGCCCTGGACGCTACAGCCAACTTCTTCAATATAAGCTCCCGCCTGGTCTAGCCCCAGGGGGAGACCATCCATCAGGAGCGAGAGTTCTCTGGCGTGGAGAAGATCGGCCTCGGATGCCTGCTCCAGCGACGCATTGGGAGCCAGGATTTTTGCTCTACGTAGCAGGCAGAGTGCTCCTTCATCGGGATCCATCTTCTCGATCTCCACGCAGTTCGCAATCGTGCCGGTCACGTGCAGGCGGGTAGTACACAGAACATACCCTTGATGCATTGGCGGAACGTAGGTGTGCAGCATATGCAGGTCTTCAAGGTTATCCAGGATGAGCAACCAGTTGCCAGACGCCTCGAACCAGCGTCTGATAGCAGCTACCGCGCTATGGAAGTCCTGTTCATACTTCTCGCCGAGGTTCAGATCCTCCGCGAGCTTGACGATCTGCGAGAGCAGTATCGTGGGTGAGTCGGCCTGGAGCCAGTAAATAGCTTGATAATGGGTGCGATAGCGGTAGGCGTATTCAACAGCCGTATGCGTCTTGCCAAGGCCGCCCAGGCCACAGATTGCCTGCACCTGAATGACGTTATGCTCCTGATGAAAAGCCTGGAAGAGGGAGGTGATCACCTCATCGCGCGCGGTAAAATAGGCATTGCGCCGGTAAGGGATCGTCCAGCTCGCGGGGGCTAGCGTTGCTGTGGGAAGCTGTTCCTGATCGGTCGTGTTCAGAAATCCCAATTCCTCGGCGTTTTTAGCGAAGAGGCTGCATAGCTTCTGCCGAAAGTAAGGGCCAGGTTTTGCTCTCCCACATTCCCAGCGATTCACCGTATACCCATCAGTGCCAATCTGCCCGGCAACGTCTGCCTGCGTCCAGCCACGCAAGAGGCGCTCGCGCCTCAAGAGTACATTAGGTTTTATCTTACTTCTAGTTTCCATGTCCCGTCCTATCCTTCTGCTGTATATGGCTCTACATAACGGTGACATTTGTGCGAACTTTTATTATACCAAATTCTTTTAATTGTTTCTAAGTGGTCTATAGCGCTCGCAACTTTTCCAGCGCCCTGGCTGCCTCGCCGGCTATACAGTACTTATGGCTGGGAACCTGCATATGCGACAGAATTCAGGTAGAGTGTTGGGTGGCGATGCGCCCTCGGATTATGCGGCCGATTCCCTCTCTATCACAAAGGCGTCACAGCGGTGGCAGGGGAGGGCGCGCAACACCCGGATGTATACATTGCTGAAAATTGAGGCGTTGTGATATACTTCTTTGGAAGTATTTTACTTCAATATACTTTGCGATAGAGTATACTGTTGACAAAGATGGACTATAGTATGTTGCCCACAAGCCAGGAGTTTTGCCTGTGATGATGCCTCTCCTCATCATTCTTCTCGCCGTGTCACTGACATTTATTGTGGCCGGTTATCTGCTGTCCAGCAGATCAGCGACGTACAATCAGCGAGCAGCCTCGTATGATGAACGTAGAGTGCGCCGTCCTGTCAGGCCGGGCGCGAGCGTCAATCGTTCTATGGAGCGACCGGTAGCGCTGAGGCGTAGCAGTGTAACGTTGTCCGCGACAGCTATGTCGATGGCTGCGCAGAGTCCTGGGAAAAGGCGATCAGCCCGGCAACCATCGTGGAAGATCATGACCATCGGTCTCGTTTCTTTGACCCTTCTGGGTCTCTACCTTCTCAATCTCCTGTTACCTCACCAGGGGTTCCTTGGCTATTACCTGTTTAATACGGCGCCTGCCGTGACCCCCGCCAGCCAGAGCGTGTCCCCGGTCTATCATGCATTCCAGATAACGCGTATCTCGCAGCTTGACCCCGCGCAATATAATTCGCCTCAAGAGTATCATACCTGGGCCTACGCGGCTTGTTCGGCGGCGGCTATGGCTGTGGTCATTGACGCGTATGGCCATCGTTATCGTGTGATCGATATTCTCTCGGTTGAATCGCGCATGGGGGAGATTACGCCGCAAATGGGGCTGCTGGAAGATAGCGGCATTGCGCGCACCCTGGCCCAGTTCGGCTTTAAGGCAAGCTGGGGCTATCAACTGAACCTCGACCAGGTTATCGCTACCGCCAACAAGGGCCAGCCAGTCATCGTCGACTTCCCCCCAGACAGGTTTGCCGGTGGGCATCTGCTAGTGGTCACGGGTGGCACTGCCGATTCCGTGTTCCTCGCCGATTCCTCAGGCCTGAATATGCGCACGATGGCGCGCGCGCGCTTCCTGCAACTATGGGGTGGCTTCTCGGCTGTGGCTACGCCACGCTAGCCAGGTATCGATTGGCTTGCCTAGTGGTGGCTCCAACACATTTACCATAAGCACCCGACATACTCTGGACTCATCCCTCAGCTTTACTCGTGTATCCGAGCAGATCAGTGCTGAGATGCTTGGAGGCTTGAAAATCTTCGTCGATGACTTCGCCCCAGATTTCGCTGCCTGGCGGCACCTCCGCCACACTTACCCCTCCCAACACGATCTGTTGTCTCCAAGGACTGCGGATGCGCCCGGCGGCATCGCGTTCGACACGGCGCTCGTAGGCAAAATTGAGGTGAACTGACAGTAGCCAGGCTTCGGCACTTACGTGTGTCCCATCAGGTCGGCGGATCTCGACGACGCTGGGCCAGCGACGCACCATGCCGAAGCGATTGGGGTTGGGGGGTAGTTCGTCGTCGACACTTGGATCGGACGAAATCCAGTGCGGTGTGAGATCGAACTCGATCCCAGCAGGCCAGTTTGGCAGCACCGGGCTGGAAATCCCAGTTTCTCGCACCGTCATGAGCCAACTCATCGTCATAAACACTTCTCCTGACCAGGTTGATCGAGAAATTGACGCAGACCAAAGGTGTAACGACTATGAGGCGCTGATGAGCATTAGCGCCTCAGGCCTCAGCCTCGGCCCCTTTTTCCGTCTCTGGCGTAACTTGATCCGGCTTTGGAATGTGCAGCTTGATGCGGCGGAACGCCTCGGCGTGCTGCATATCGAGGCCCTTCTTCTCCTTGGCCTCTTTGGCCGTCTCCGCAGTCCACTTCTGAACCATTTCAAGCATATTCGTGTCTGGGCCAAACTGCGTAGCGTGGCATTGCAAGCCCTTTGCCTTGAGCGCGAACGTCTCGCTGATATCGACGTAGGTATTATCGTGCTCGGTGAAGAACAGGTACAACTCGTGAACCTGGTATGGCTCGAAGCCCTCCATCAGCAGTTCGCGGTACGAGTGGGGGTTGCCCACCGCCGGAAAGATGGCGTCCAGCACGATATTGCCCGTTGCCCGGTGATCTGGATGGTTTAGATACGCCGTCTCGTCAGGCTTGTTGTCGGGATCGGGCGCGAAGATGTGCTGGCTGGGGTCATGAGTAAAGACGACCCGTGGGCGATACTTACGTATCAGGCGTACAATGGCCTTGCGCGCCTCCTCACTGTTGGTTAGGTGCCCATCGTGGAAGCGCAGGAACTCTACTGCCTGCACCCCCAGCGTTTCGCAGGCCATGCGCTGTTCTTGCTCGCGCGTGAGCATCAATTCGGTATCGACCATGCTGGGCACCTCAGTGCCCTCGGTGCCATCCGTCATGATGACCCACACCACCTTCTTGCCCTGCTTGGCCCACAGCGCGCTCGTTCCGGCGGCCCCAAAATCGGCATCATCGGGGTGCGCGCCAATGACCATTGCCTCGTAATCGGGCGTCTTGACTACCTGTACTGCGCCCGGTGCTTTTCTATCTGCCATGTGTGATCCTCTATATCAATTGTACTATGCTCTAAGATGTGTTTAGTATAGGCCGCAAGTGCGTTGAACGTCAAGGACCATACCCTTACCATCACATCTCTCGTATAACGTGCTGGAACGCCTCGATCACTTCCGCGGGCGCTATCACGCGACCCGCGAGGGCATCCAGTCCAACCGCGCGTTGTGGCAGGCCCTGGCTGAGTATCGTGTGCTCCTCCCGCGTGTGTGCAAGCAGGTGGGCCAGGGTCTCAGGATGCCATTGGAGCAGGATACCTGCTTGCAGCAGACTGCCTGTGCGCCGGCGAACCATATCCAGCCCCACTACCTTGCGCTCTCCTGCAACGACCTCGTATGGGGAGAGTGAGGCGTAGCAGGCCAAGCGGAGGATACTCTCGCGCCTGGCCGCCTCGCCCTGCCTGGCGCGTCTCTGGCGCTCGTGGGCCTCCTGCGGCGATATGGTAGAGGTGCGTACATGCAGGCGCGCCAGCGCGGCCACCCAGGCCTCGCCGAACCAGCGGTACGATTCCACCACATCTGCCAGGATCAATGGGTGTCCTGCCGGCAACACGACATCCAGGCTCAGCAGGTGGGGTCCTACCAGGACCGCGGTCCCGCCAGCTCGCCGGTGATAGCTGGGGATGTGCCGGGCAGCAAGCGCCGCCTGATTGATGGTATCAGGTTTTTGCGAGAAGCCCAGCACTATCCCTTCGGGCTCCGCCATAGACCAGTAGAGTGTAGCAGGCTTCCCCGGTAACGCCCCAGCAAGGAGCGCCTCGCTTTGCTCGATATGCTCCTGCTGGTCGGCGATGGTGAGCGGCAGCACGCGCCACTCACTCACGGTTGAGCCTGGACTTGCCTGGACTCCATCAGGTTCTTCTCCGCCGGTTTGCGCAGTATCCACCCGGCAATCGCGGCCACCAGGCTCAGCCCCGCGCCAATCAGCAGCGCGGTCGGCGCCCCAAACAGGTGCGCCAGGCCGCCCGTTAGCAAGTTGCCCAGGGGGATGCTGCCTGCGAAGACCATCATATACACACTCATGACGCGGCCGCGCAGGTAATCGGGCGAGACCGTCTGCAATATCGTGTTGGAGGTCGCCGAGAAGGCGATCTGCGCGAAACCCACGATCGCGATGAGCGCGAGCGACGCGAGATACCAGGGCGAGAGCGCGAAGGCCGCCTCGCAGACACAGAATGCCAGCGCGCTGACGAGCAGGAACTGCATGCTGCGCTTGCTATTGCTCCAGGCCAGCCAGAGCGCGGATATCAGCGAGCCAAAGCCGAAGGCCGACGAAATGAACCCGAAGCCCGCTGGCCCGACATGCAATACCTCGGTCGCGAAGAGCGGCAGGACCACGTTAAAATTGATGCCGAACAGCGAGACCGTCCCCACTACGGCGATAATCAGCAAGACGACCGGGGTGCGCACAACGTAGTTTAGCCCCTCGCGCAGGCTCTGTAATGTGCTCTGGCTGGCAGATTTCGCCTGCTCAGACGCCGTTCTCGCTGAGCGCGTATGAAGTTGCTGCAGGTCGATCAATGCGAGACCGATGATCACGGGGATGAAGCTGAACGCGTTGAGCAAGAACAAGGGCGCCACGCCAAGCACAGCGATGATGATCCCGCCGATGCCAGGTCCCACGATACGCGCCATATTGAAGAGCGACGAGTTGAGCGCCACCGCGTTTGGCAGATCTTCCTTGCCCACCATCTCCATGACGAAAGCCTGGCGTGTGGGCATATCAAACGAATTTGTCAGGCCCAGCATGAATGCCAGTACGAGCACATGCCAGATCTGGACCGTCCCCGTAGCGACAAGTATCCACAGAATGGCTGCCTGCAACATGGCCGATGATTGCGTAAACAGCAGCACCCGGCGCTTTGGCAGGCGGTCGGCCAGTACCCCACCAAAAAGCGAGAGAAACATCACTGGCAAGAACTGGAGCGCGCCGACGATACCAAGAAGCCAGGCGCTATGTGTGAGTTCCAGCACCAGCCACGCCTGGCCGATGGACTGCATCCAGGTGCCGATCAGAGAAATAAGCTGACCGCCCCAGAAGAGACGAAAATTGCGATGGCGGAGCGCCGAAAATGCGCGCAACGGTCCTTTGAGTTGTCGCTGTTCGATGACCCTTTCAGGAACTACGTGGTCCTGATCCGTCGAAGCTGGAATGTGTAATTTACCGCTAATTTTTTGCATACATGAAGAGTCCTATCTATCAGGTAGAAGAATGATGGGAAGCCCGCGCTTCCCACTGTGGGCCAGGAGGCTCCACATTACTCCGTATTTTGTTGCCTTGTCTATCCTCATGGGATAGGCCAATAGGTAGTGTCCTCCCCTTCCCTGCCGACATTGCTTGTCGACAATATGGGGACCGTAGCCCACCTATCCGCTGAAAATAGTCAACACGCTATAAAATTTTTT
>JALYVR010000003.1:13780-24256 GCA_030853145.1 Chloroflexota bacterium
GTGTTTGAATTATGCGTCTTCGCTCAGTAAGCGTTCGCGCGTATGGACGTGGCGTTCGAGCTTGGCCAGCAAGGTTGAGCGCATCTGCTCCAGACCGGTCATTTTGTGCTCGATGAGTACAAGCTGCTTGCGCGTTAGTTCGTCGGAGCGCTCTAGCTGAGCTATCTTGTCCTGTGCCTCGGTTGCCTGGCGGTACGCTTCCCTGATCTGCCCGCGCTCTTCTTCCACTTCGAGCAGGGCGCGGATCTCAGAGAGCGAGAAGCCCAGCAGGTCGCGCAGTCCCTTGATATGCTCTAATCCCTGGATCTCGGCCTCGCTGTAGCGCCGGTAGTTTCCTTCGGTGCGCACGGCTGGTGACAACAACCCTACCTCTTCGTAGTAGCGCAGCGTGCGCTTCGTCAATCCTGTACGCGTAGCAACCTGCTCGATAGTGAGGAGCTGGGATTCATCTGTCTGAGAAGATGAGCTTTGTTCTTTGTCGGTAGCAATCATAATGTGATCCCCCGGAATGACTTTGTGAGAGGATATAGTGATAGTATAGCATAAGATTGCCGTTTACGTCAAGGTTAAACTTCGCTTTAAATATGGCACCTTCCCCTCTTCCTGTGGTATTAATGGGCGGCCAGCTTGAGTGCCACGGCTGTCAAGAAGAACGCAAATGCCATGACCGCCGCCCAGACACCAACAATATGGAACCGCTCCGTGTGGTTGACGAGCGCCTTCCAATTCTTTGGTGGCGCGCCGGGCTGCCAGGTAAGCGTGGCGCTGTTGATAGGGACGGTGCCGATGACCCTGATCAAGATCCATGTGAGCACGGCGAGCACTCCCGCGCAGCGAAACCAAAAGCCGGGCGCGGCCCCATCCAGAACCGTGACGGCGATCCCTGAAATGGCCGCCGGCACAAAGAAGGCGGGTACCAGCACCCGCAGCCTCCGTACCAGTGCTTGACGGAGCTGGATCTGCGCCTGTTCGTCCAGCACCTCGGCAGGCGCGCGCAAACCGTAGTGGATCACGATCTCTATGCCGGCCAGGATACCGGCGCAGAACACATTCACGAAGTCAAGGATGATGGCAAGATTCATGTGTATTTTCCCCTTACATTTTCGGCTTTACTGTATAATGCGATATATCGTTATTTTATTTGCAGCATATACGATATATCGTTAGTTGTCAAGGGCGCAAAGAAGTGCGATGCTGGAAAGATGAACCTCATCTTCTCTTTAGGAGAGCAAGATTGAAGAAGCTTTTTCTGGTCATTGGGAGTATCCTGTTGAGACAAGTAGGAAGAGTAGCCTACAGGTTCTATGATATGGTGAATGAAAGGAGCCTTTAGATGCCTGAACTGCAAACTCTGTTGACCGGTCTCGCGTTTGGTGAGTCGCCACGCTGGCACGAGGGCCGTCTGTGGTTCTCCAATTGGGGCACGCAGGAGGTCTGGGCCTGTGATCTGGAGGGCAAGAGCGAGGTCACAGTTCGCGTACCGACGACGATTCCCTTTTGTATTGACTGGCTGCCCGATGGGCGCTTGCTGGTCGTCTCGGGACGTGAGGGGCTTCTCCTGCCCAGGGAACCTGACGGGAAGCTTCTGACGCATGCTGCCCTGGGCGCTCTTGCCCCCTTCTGGAATGAGATTGTTGTGGATGGTCGCGGCAATGTCTACGTCAACGGTGGCGCCTTCGATGCTCCTGGAGTCATTGCTCTGATCACTTCCGATGGGTTGGTGCGCCAGGTGGCCGATGGCATCGCCTTCCCGAATGGTATGTGCGTTTCGCCCGATAACAAGACGTTGATCATTGCCGAGTCCCACGCCAACCGGCTCACAGCTTTCGACATTGAGGCTGACGGCAGCCTATCGAACCGGCGCGTCTGGGCCGCGCTCGAAGGATGCGCCCCAGACGGCATCTGCCTCGACGCTGAAGGTGCCGTCTGGTACGGAGATGTCCCTAACAAGCGGTGCATGCGCGTGAGAGAAGGTGGCGAGGTATTGCGGACGATCGATCTTGACCGTGGCTGCTTCGCTTGCATGCTCGGAGGGATAGACAAGCAAACGTTGTTCATGATGGTTGCCGAGTGGCATGGTTTTGAGAACATGATAGACCAGGCACGAACTGGCCAGGTCCTCACCACCCGTGCGCCAGCACCAGGCGTTGGTTGGCCATAACCGAAGCACCGCAATGATGTGAGAGTACAAAAAACCTTTTGGGGCGTATTAGATAGGAGAGTGCATACGAAACTATTCGTTTCCTGAGTATGATAGAATACTATTCGCATCTCTATATATCATGTTCGAGCGAGACGCAGGAAATTATCACGTGCCTACCTGGAAAAGAGGGACAGGCCAGTATGAGTGTATCCAGTGATCAAGAGAAAGAGCATGTCCTTGCTTCCGCGGATTCGTTGCCTGGGCAGCTTCAGCGTGGTCGTGGCAGGGGGTTCTTGCGCTCTTTGCAGGAGAGTGCAATAGTCATGGGGCCGCTTCTCTTTGACTGTGTGACTCATGATCCTCGTTGGGATCGGCAGCTTGAGTCCCGCAGCGCCTACTACGCGGCGCTTTTGCAGCAGTTGGCCTTGCCCCTCGATCCCTTCGATGCCTATATTCGTGCTTGTGCTGAGAACGACTCTGAAGACGCGAGCGATGCTGAATACACCGTCATCGATATTCTATGCGCTCTGGCTGTCCGGGGAGATATGCCTGCCCTTGTCATCATGCGTGCCTACCTGACCTATGGCCACAATTGGGAGGATGTGTTTGAAATGCTCATGGAGGCCCCTGGTTCTCTTCTCAGCGTGGACGAGGTGAGCGGCATTATCGACCAGCGTTTCCCTGATGATGACACCCTTGACGACGAGTTGCCCTGGGTTGGACCAGGGATGCATACCCGGCAAGAGCCGTGGCGCTCCTTGCGCCGGGTGAACCCACGTGTTGACCGCATCCTGAATACACGTGAGCAAGAGGCAGAGCAAAGGCAACACCAGCAGGAACTGCTACAAGCGAGGCTTGCGCGCCTCTCCACGTCCGAACTCCTGGCCCTTGATGTCAAGGACCACATGGCATATCGGGTGGCTCATGCCCTCCAGCAGCATGTGACCAGTGCCGACCTTGATGTGTTACTCCAGAGGGCGCAAGCCGGTGAGCGCTGGCAACGCTATATAGCTTTTCGTGGGCTGCAACGCCTCGCGCATCCTGCGGCACTTCCCGCCTTACAGGCATTTTTTGAATCACCCGCGGCCCAACCAGGGTCTCTCTATGGGGCGGCAGTACGAGCTATCATCGCTTTACCCCCTTCTGTTACGCTTGACCTTGCTCGTGCCTGGTTCGACGCAGTAGATGGCACGCACCGCCACGTCGCCCTCTGCATCCTTGAAGAACACGCAACAGCTACTGATGTAAGGCGAGTACGTGCGGCGCTCCTCCCATCCCTGGAGAGGGATACCAGGCGAACGAACGAAGGCTACATGCAGGGCAGCATGCTCACAATCCTGGCGCACTTCCCAGAAGCAAGCTCTTACCCGGTGGCCGAAACCGTGTTCAAGGAAGCAAAGTATGCGCGCACTCGTGTCTACGCTGCTCAGGCGCTTGCTGCTAGTGATCGCGACCAGTTCGCGCATACTATAGCTTTGGAATGTTTGTGGGATTGCGAGGAGCAGGTACGCGTGATCGGGTGTAACAATGTTGATCTGCCTGGTCCTGAAGCCGCTTCAAGGTTGCAGGCCATAGCGCATGATCTACACGAGGATGAGGAGGTACGCCATGCAGCCAAGGAACGGCTCGCCGTTGGAAAACCTCAGCGTGAGACCAGGAACAGGAGTGAGGTTGGGGACGAATCGCACCTGCTTGAATCCTGAAAACAGAGAGGGCAAGATGATCATCCGGCCAGAATACGTCACCGACTATGCAGCCATTGGCGCGCTTCATGCGCGTGCTTTCAGCAACCGTTCAGCAGAGGCTAGCATCGTGGCGCTGCTACGCCAGCGTCGGGCATTTGACCCGAAACTTTCGCTTGTCGCTGAGATCGATGGACGTGTGGTAGGGCATGTCCTGTTCTCCCCCTATCAGATGCGCCTGCTTGGCCAGACAGTCCCCATGGTCAACCTCGCGCCGCTTGCCGTCGATCCGGCGTATCAAGGCCGAGGTATTGGTGGTCAACTTGTGACGAAGGGGCATAGATTTGTGATTGCCAAAGGGTATACAGTAAGCATCCTCCTGGGACATAGCAGCTACTATCCCCGTTTCGGATATCAGACGCGGGCCTTTGGATCTGCCCAGGTTGTAGTTCCAATCAAGGAACTCTTCCAGGAGCTACTCGACACGCGCGGTCCTACCGACGAAGATGTAGCCGCGCTGAATGCCTTGTGGCTTCATGAGGAGGGGGCCGTCGATATGGCGCTTGAGCCGGGGCCGGATTTGCTCGACTGGCTCAGCCCTCACCCGGCTATCCAGGCGACGGTCTATACGCGCGATAACGAGGTAGTTGGCTACACACGCATTCATGCCGAAGAACCAACGAAGCCACGGGTCTTTCTCGCGCGCGATCATAAGGCAGCACGGGCGATAGTCGCGACTATGGCGCGCACCTTGAAATCGGGTGCCTCTGCCACGGAGTACATCCTGCCGCTGCACCCATCATCAACATCGTCCGAGGCGTTTGGTCAGGCAGAGTGCTCTGCCTGGGATGCCGCCATGGCTTGCTCGCTCGGCCCCAGTCCCCTCGACGACTATCTGGTTCGTCTACAGAGGGGACAACGCCCACCCGGTCGTGTGATCTGGCCTGTTCCCTTTGATCTCGGCTAATTTATAGATCATTTCCAGGACCGTTTTCTCAGATGCAAAGAGGTGTTTGCCATGCAGGAAATTGAGGCCGTCAGTGTTCCTGGTTGCTCCCTATGGACAGCGCGGCAGGGGCATGGACCCGCGTTGGTGTGTTGCCATGGCGGACCTGGACTATGGGATTACCTTGCACCAGTGGCCGAGATGCTTGATGATCTGGTGACGGTCTACCGTTACGATCAACGTGCCTGTGGTCGATCTACCGGAGGTCCTCCCTACGATGTTGCCACAGTCGTTGCTGACCTTGATGCCTTACGTGATCACTGGGGACTCTCGCAATGGATTGTCCTGGGACATTCCTGGGGCGCGACACTGGCGCTTGCATATTGTCTCACACATCCCTCCCGCGTCCGCGCGTTGATGTACCTCTGTGGCACAGGCATTGATGCGTCATGGAAGGAGGAATACCATAAGAATCAAGATGCACTGCTCACGCCTTCTGAGCAACATCACATTGCCGATCTACGAGCGCAACTCTCTCTGGTGCAAGGAGCTGAGTTTGATATGGTTGAGCGAGCGTTCTGTGAACTCTCCTGGTCGACCGATATCGCCGACCGTTCACGTGCTGGGGAATTAGCCCGGCAGCTTTTCGTGGATGGCCTGCACATCAATTTCCAGGTCAATCGGGTTCTTGGGAAAGATGGCGACCGCTTCACTGAGCAGTCGACCATCGTTAAGCAGGTAGCCAGCGTGCAGTTACCGGCGTTGATTGTCCATGGAGCGCTTGACCCGCGCCCAGCCAGGGTGGCTCGCGACCTTGCTCAATGTATGCCATTCGCCAGCTATGTTGAGCTGCCTCACGTTGGATACCTCCCGTGGATAGAACAGCCAGATTTGCTACGAGATGTTCTACGCGCATTTCTTTTTTTACTAGATTAGCGGAAGATCCTCGACCGTAGAGAGCAAGGAAAAAGCATCCATGTATTCACCTGTAAATTTTGACCCAAAGAACTGGCAAGATTTTGAGCCACATTACCAGGCCCTCTTGCACGAAACCCTTACACCTGCACAGCTATCTGAGTGGCTTCATCGATGGAGCGAACTTGAGAAACATGTCTGGGAGTTGCGCGCCGGCTTCAAACGCGCTCGCTCACGGAATTTTGAGGATGAGAGTGCTCGACAGGCCTATCAACGCTTTACAGACGAGATCTTCGTTCCGTTTCAGGAGATCAGCCACGCGCTTCAGGCGAAGCTGCTGAGTGAGATGACCTGGGAAGCTGCCCCAGAACATGTTGAGATGATTCACCGCTTTCAGCAGGCGGCTGACGCCTATCGGGCGGAGAATGTGCCACTGGAGCGAGATATTGCTGATCTGTTGGATCTTTACTTGCTCATCACGAGTGCTATTGATCATCTCTGTGAGGAAGCGACCCCGCAGCAGTGTTCCGAGAAAGAGCGTTGGCGCATTCGCCAGACCTGCTGGCGCCAGGAGCGTGGCAAGATCGATGAGATCTTTCTGGCCATGCTCTCCAAACGGCGCCAGCTTGCGAGCCAGGCAGGTTTCCCGTCCTATACTCTCTATCGCTGGCGACAAATGGATCGCTCCGATTATACACCTGCTGAGGCTCTAGCTTTTCATCAGACCCTCGCAGATGTTTTTTTGCCTATCAAAACAGTATGGCAGCAGTCACATGCATCAGGGCATCAGCGCCAGCCCTGGAAGGTTGATAGTGCGCCATCGGAGCTGATATGCCCCTTGCCTTTTCAAAGCACAGATGACTTTGAAGCGGCTATGGCGCAGGCCTTCTCGCGCCTTGACCCGCAGATGGGCAGGATGTTTGAGCGAATGCGCGTCGGTTTTCTGGATCTGGATGCGCGCCCCGGAAAGTTGCCTGGTAGTGAAGAGTGGCCTTTCCCTGTCTCAGGGTTGCCATGCGTGCGTGTCTCCGCCAATAGCACCGACGAAGATATCCAGTTGCTCATGCATGAGTGTGGGCACGCCTTGCATGATTTTTTGTCTCTCGCTCATCAAGAGCTGATCTGGCAATGCGATATCTCCGACGAGTTTCAGGAGTTTGCGGCGATCAGCATGACCTATCTGGCTGCGCCTTTTCTTTTCCAGGATCAGGGCGGCTTCTATCCAGGCTCCGAGCGTGCGCGGTTTCAGGCCTTCCTCTTGCATGAGCCACTGCGCTGGCTGCCCTATATTGCCCGCTTCGATGTCTTTCAGCACTGGTTATATACTGAAGCACCCGAAGATGTCTCAGCAGCGCAGTTAGACGCCAAATGGCTAGAGCTATCACACCAGTTTGAGCCAGATGTGAACTGGAGTAGCTATGAACACGAATGTGCGCATGGCTGGCAACAGGACGGACGCATTTTTGGACAGCCATTTTATATGCTTGAGTATGCTCTGGCTCATTTGGGAGCGCTGCAACTCTATCAGAACGCCTGCATCGATCATCAGGCTACCTGGCGAATGTACCGAGAGGCTCTCACCCTGGGAGGGACGCGACGATTGCCGGAATTGTTTCAAGCGGCGGGAGCAGATTTCCCTCTACAGCCTGGGGTTGTAGAAAGCGTTGCTGGTTTTCTAGCTACTATACTGAGAGGCTAACGATGCTCCTTTTTTTGGACTAAAGATAACAGCATGGAGGAATGATGCCAAAAATTTGTATCAATCTCACCTTTGATCCGGCCACAGAGCAAGCCATTCAAACATACTGGAGTCATATTCTAGATACCGGCATCACAGAGTTGGGTCTGACAGGGTATCGGCCCCACATCACCCTGGCTGTTTACAATGTAGAAGATATCGCTGTGTATGAAACGCATTTGGTCCCAGTGGCTTCTGCCTTTACGCCTTTTCCTGTCCTCCTGGAGTCGTTGGGTCTATTTCCTGAACAAGGCGTCATCTTTCTTGCTCCTCGCATGTCCCACACGTTGTTTTCTCTTCATCGCGCAACGCTCCAGGCATTCACGTCTATGAATGAAACGAACGCGCCTTCTCTCGTGGGCGATTGGCTTCTTCCAGATCGCTGGACACCCCATGCCACACTTGCAAGACAACTGACAGCAACGCAAGTCCTACAAGGGCTGGCGGCCTGTCTTCATCATTGGGTGCCGATTCATGGGCAGGCCACAGGCATTGGGATGCGCCTCTTCCCAGAATCTACTGATTATCGCTATTATCCATTCTAGAGGGCCAGAGAGGTGAAACCAATGCATAAACCAAGCAGCATAAGTGGCGCTCCAACAATCAGAAAATTGGCCAGTGTGGTGAAACCGCCCGCGAGAACAAGAAGCAAGGCAAAAGAGAGGCCCTTTAAGGCTTTTGAACTGATCATTGGTTATGCCCCTTCAGAACTAAGAGATGAGGAAACCTGTATCCCTCGATATAAACAAGAACGTTTATTACGACTCATTCTCAAAATTGTAGTGACAACAACCAGAAAGGATGACCCCAGGAATGACAGAACAGTTTTATGACAAAGTCGCCAGGAAGTTTGGCACATTTGAAGGGATGAAGCACCCGCTCGCGGACTACCCGCAGGGCAATCCAGAAACGATGTTCGAGCAGAAGCTTCTTGAACTGAGCGGGACGGATAAAGTGGCCTTGGATCTTGGATGTGGGGATGGCGGATTTACCCTGCGTATGGCAGCTTCCTTTCGCGAGATTATCGGAATCGATGGCTCTGTGGAGCGGCTGAAACTGGCTCGCGCAGAACAGCAGCTCCAGGGGCGAACCAATGTGCGCTTTGAACAGCAAGATGCTTCCCAGACCAGCTTCGCGGCAAACGCTTTTGATCTCATCTACAGCCGCCGGGGGCCAGGTCCTTACCAGGAGTGCTATCGGATTACCAGATCCAAAGGCTCTTTTTTAATGATCAGCATTGGCGAGAAAGATGCCTGGGAACTCAAACGTATCTTTGGCCGCGGTCAAGGATATCATGCGTGGCAGACCTCGGCTCTCGAACAAGCTGAAGAGCGCTTACAACAGGCGGGGTTTGAAGTGGTCTATCATCAAGACGTGCTATATGACGAATACTTTGCCTCCTATCACGATCTTGATGTCTTCCTCCAGGGGGTTCCGATCTTTGAAGACTTTGATTAAGAGCAGGATAAGCCCTCGCTGGAGGCCTACGTGGCAAGGTTCCAGACGGACAAGGGGATTCACCTGCCCAGACACCGCTTTTTGGTCGGTGCCGTCAAAGCGCATGGGGAACAAGAGTGAAGGGGATTTTTCATGAGCGACAATGAAGGGCAAAAGAGCAGATTGCTGGTCTGTATGATCGCGTTGCCTCGGCGTATGGTCACGTTGGGCCGAGCATCTTCGCCTATGCAGGGCGGCATCTCGTAGAACGTGTGGGACTGACGGAAGGCGCACAGGTGCTGGATGTTGGGACCGGCAGAGGCGCCAATCTCTTTCCGGCAGCGGAAGCCGTTGGACCGCGCGGCCAGGTGATGGGGATTGATGTAGCTCCCGGCATGGTGCGGGAAACGACGGCAGAGATCGCGCGTCGCAATCTGCCCTATGTCTCCATCCTCCAGATGGATGCTGAACACCTGACGTTTCCCGATGCTTCCTTTGATGCTGCGCTGTGTGGGTTTGCGATTTTCCTGTTTCCTGATCTGGAACAGGCATTGTCTGAATTCTTTCGTGTGCTGCGTCCCGGTGGAAAAGTGGGCATTACTGTCGCTCAAGATCTCGATGCACTCTCACATTGGTATAGAGAGTGCATCAGCGACTATCACGCACGCTATCACTTTCCATTGCACGCTGGTGGCGGAGAAGGAAGCAACTATGCGCAGCTTCCTGACTATCTCACACAGGCCGGTTTTAGCGATGTGCAGATACTCCAGGAGGAGGCCGATTTTGTCTACACGAATGCCCAGGAATGGTGGGACTCCAGATGGACGCATGGCACTCGTTATTCGCTGGAACAGATGGCCCCGGAGGTGCTCGCGCAATTCAAAGATGAGGTGTTTACCAGATTGGCGCAGGAGGCGCAATCTCACGATATTCATGAAATGTTGCTTCTTAAGTACATAGTTGCAGATAAAAAGCTATAACGGAAATACCCAAAGATAAGAGCATGATTGATGTCCTGGATCAGACCGAACAGCGCTTACGAGAGGCCCACGAGATTCTTGCCGAGCTTCAGCTCTTCGAACGCTGGCAGGTCTTCGGAACGCCGATCCTCGTTGGAGCGGTGGCATATGGACTGGCAATGGCTCCCGACATTGACATGGAAATCTATTGTGACGTGCCGCGCATTGAAGATGGTTTCGCCGTGTTACGGGAGTGTGCATTGCATCCAAACGTACGCAAGGCTCATTTTGGCAATTATCTGGACGAAGCAGACGAGGGGCTGTACTGGCGGCTCATCTACCGGATAGATGAGGGAATCGACTGGAAGATTGATATGTGGTCGCTGCGTCGTGATCACCCCGGTCCCTGTGCGGCGCAATTAGTCGAGCCACTTCGACAGGCGCTCACACAAGAGACGCGACGGGCGATCCTGGAATTGAAGGCCCTGATGCAAAATGGTTCCATTCCTCGCCATCCCTCCATTGACGTGTATCGTGCCGTCATTGACGGTGGAGTTCGGACAAGCGCTCAGCTTGAAGCCTGGTTGGAATTGCATCCCCGTCCCTTTCTCACGTTCTGGACGCCTGGCGCGCCCCAGACTGCGTAGGGGCTATGG
>JALYVR010000863.1 GCA_030853145.1 Chloroflexota bacterium
TATGTGTAGGGGCGCGGGCTTGTAAACCGCGCCCCTACACATACCACCCTCCATCAATCCTGAATTTCTCTCAAGTCTGAACACCATCCTGCCGATTTCTATAAGTGCGAACCAGGCGCAGGGATACAGTATCTCCAGGTTGCTTTTATGAGAGGAAACACCAAAAATGAGTCGCACACATCAGTATACAAAAGAGGCCCGCTTAGCCATAGCCAATGCGCGCGAAGAGGCGCAGCAACTTAGACACAGAACCATCGGCACAGAGCATCTGCTGCTGGGCGTGCTACGCATAGATGACCCTATCATCGTTCATGTATTTTCGTCCTTCAACGTCGATATCATGCACCTGCGCCAGGCCATCGAACTGATTGTGGGTCGGGGCCATAAAGCTATCATCAGCGATCCTGTGCTCGCGCCTGTGACCCGCTCGGTCCTGGTCCTGGCGGAGCGCGAGGCCGTCGACATGAAGGCCGAGATGGTAGGGGTAGAGCACCTGTTGCTCGGGCTGCTCAGTGAGCGCGAGGAAGGCGCTGGGATCACGATTGGTGTCCTGGAAAGCTTCGGCATATATTTAGACCCCACCCGCCAGCTCATCACCAAGCTGCTGGGCATGGGACGCGAGCAGGCCTCCGCCACCGCTGACTACCAGGCGCGCTACAACCTGACGCCGATGCTCAATCTTGTCAGTCGCGACCTGACGATGGCCGCCATGAGCGGCACGCTTGACCCGCTTATTGGTCGCGAAGTCGAATTGGAGCGCGTGATGCAGATTCTGACCCGCCGCTCGAAAAACAATCCCGTGCTCATCGGACACGCGGGGGTAGGCAAGACCGCCATCGCCGAAGGGCTGGCGTTGCGTATTCTGCGGGGACAGGTCCCGGAGATCTTGCTGAACCGCCGCGTAGTCTCGCTGGATACCGGCATGCTGACCGCTGGCACCAAGTTCCGGGGCGACTTTGAAGAGCGCCTGCAGGGCATCATGCAAGAGATCATCAGCGCGCAAGAGATCATCATCGTCATTGATGAATTGCACACGCTGGTGAATTCGGGCGTAACCGAGGGTTCTATCGGGGCCGCCAATCTCTTTAAGCCCATGCTCGCGCGCGGCGAGTTCCAGTGCATCGGTGCAACCACCCTTGATGATTACCGCAAATCCATCGAGGCTGATCCCGCCCTGGAACGCCGCTTCCAGATAGTACTGGTCCCCGAAACAACCGAAGCGGAGACCCTGGATATTTTGCGCACCACCAGTGAGCGCTATGCCGAGTTCCACCGGGTAACCATCACCGACGAGGCACTTGTGACCGCGGTGCGCATGTCTTCACGCTACATCCAGAATCGCGCCCAGCCTGATAAAGCCATTGACCTGCTCGACGAGACTGCGGCGCGTATGTGCGTCCGGCGCGCTGCCGTGCCTGCACAGGTAAACGAACTGCGCAAGGACCTGGCGCTGACGCGTAAAGCCAAGGATTACGCCATCGAACACCTCGATTTCCCGGCCGCCTTGAATCTGCGCCATAGCGAACAACGCATGAGCGAGGCCCTGCAGGAGGCCGAACTCGACTGGAACATCCAGCGCGAAGCCAGCCGACCCGTGGTTGATGAGCAGCAGATCGCGGAGGTCGTCTCCCGCTGGACCGGCATCCCGGTCACACAGATCAGCACCAACGAGGCCGAACGCCTGCTGCACCTGGAAGAAGCGTTGCACCAGCGCGTTATCGGGCAACATGACGCCGTGGAGGTGGTCGCCAGGGCCGCGCGCCGCGCGCGCACAAATATACGAGAGCGCCGCCGCCCTATTGGGTCCTTCATCTTTGCCGGCCCTACAGGCGTCGGCAAGACAGAGTTGGCCCGCGCGCTGGCCGAGGTGCTTTTTGGCAGCGAAGGCGCGCTCATCAAGCTGGATATGTCTGAGTTCATGGAGAGCCACCATGCATCACGTCTCATTGGCTCGCCGCCTGGATACATCGGCTACGATCAGGGAGGCCAGTTGACTGAAGCGGTACGCCGTCAGCCCTACAG
>JALYVR010000193.1 GCA_030853145.1 Chloroflexota bacterium
CTCGGCAGGTGTGGTGCCAAAACCGATGCCTGGATCGATGATAATGTGCTCCCAGGCGATACCTGTTTCCAGCGCCTGGTCGATACTCCTGGCGAGAAACCGCACCACGTCGCTGACAATCTCACGTTTCTGATATCCACGCATGTTTGCCATCAAGACAACTGGAACTGCATGCTCACTGGCAACTGTCGCCATAGCCGGATCATGGCGCAGGCCCCAGATATCGTTGATGATACAGGCCCCCGCATCGAGCGCCTGGCGCGCCACCTCCGCCCGGTAGGTATCAACGGAGATCAGCACCTCTGGAGAGAGCGTGTCTGACAGCGCCTGGATCACAGGCAGCACGCGTGCCAGTTCTTGTTCCGGCGCTGTCTGTACGGCATGAGGGCGCGTGGATGCGCCGCCGACATCGATCAACGTCGCGCCCCCGGCCACAAACTGCTCTGCCTGCTTGACAGCGCGCTGCACCAGCATTTCTCTGGCGGTAGCGCTCTCCGCCAGGTCGTCAGGCGCCAGCCCATCCCCGGAGAAAGAGTCGGGAGTGACATTGACGACGCCCATGACGTAGGTCCGCTGCCCCCAATCCAGACGGTGCTCTCCCCATATCGTCGGTGGTAAAGATACTACCATAGCTGCTTGCTTGTCATCCTTCGTGAAGTGAGATGCATGTGTGCAAATGCTTACTCTATATTCCCAATGATAACTCTTTTCATTGCCTCACCGCAAATCGCAATGCTATACTTACTCATAGGCATGTTGAACACATAATCTCTACCATTTGGTATGGTCGCATACAAGTGCTATAAAGGAATATCAAGTCAATGGAAGAGTCTACCGCGACAAAACGCCATCGCAACAATGTGAGCGCTTCGCGCCGCTGCCATGAGTGCAGGGAAGAGGCGCTTGGACGCTGCCCGGATTGTCATAAAGGTTTCTGCCAGGAGCACTTTCCGAAGCAGCAACACTCGCCCTGCGCGGAAAAGCAGATGAGGCTGGCCCAGATCCAGGTCTGCTATGTATGCGGCACGCCCGTCTATCCCGATCAGTGGTCCATCTCGCGCACCTCGCACTTTATCGATCAGTTCCGTTGCAAAGGCTGCAACCGACACATCTGTGACGAACTACATACGAAGCGCAAACTTGACGATGTTTTTATTGTGCGCGAGGGCCTGCGCGGCCACCGCTACCAGAACACAACGCGCTACTGCGACCTCTGCTCGCCTGTCTACCGCATCGGCGGCATCAAAGGTGTAGCGCGCTGGGTCGTCGCCATAGGGACAGTGGCCGTGACGGCCTTTTTTTACTTGCATCACTAAAAAAACAGCAGGGGAGGAGCGGGACAACAACGGTACAGCCCAGGGCTATTAGCGGGGCAGCGCGCCGTTCACGTCCCCAAAGCGATGACACCGACGATACAGGCCACACTTTTACGTCACCAGGCAGAGATACAAGGGGCCCTCCGCCTGGCCTTGGGGCAAGCCAGCACAGCAGAGCACCTGCGCGAGTATTATGGGCAGATCCAGTATCACCTGGGCTGGGTGGACGCGGATCTCAGGCCGACGACCAGCAATCCGGGCAAATTGCTGCGCCCGACGTTGCTGCTGCTAGCCTATGAGGCGGCGGGCGCCTGGAACCTCGCCGGGATGGCAAGCGCGCAGAACAGCGAGTACCTGCGGCGCGCGCTGCCCGCTGCCGCCTCTATAGAGCTTACCCATAACTTCACCCTGATCCATGACGATATCGAAGATGGAGACGCTGAGCGCCGCCACCGGGCCACGCTGTGGAAGCTCTGGGGCGTTCCCCAGGCCATCAACACGGGCGATGGCCTCTTCGCGCTCAGCCGGCTGATGCTCTGGGGCGTGCTGGATGCAGGGGTAGAGAGCGATATCGCCGTGCGCCTGGGAGTAGCCCTTGATCGGGCCTGCCTGACAATTGCAGAGGGCCAGTACCTCGATATCGGCTTTGAGACGCGCCAGGATATCTCTGTCGCGATGTACGTGGATATGATCAGCCGCAAAACCGCCGCCTTGATGGCCTGCGCCGCCGAGATGGGGGCGCTGCTGGGAACACGCGAGCAGGACACCATCCAGCGATTGCGTAGCTTCGGCGAGGCCATGGGTATCGCTTTCCAGGTACGCGACGACCTGCTCGGCGTATGGGCCAGCACAGCGGAGCTGGGCAAGACTCCGGCCGGCGATGTCTACCGCCGCAAGAAGAGCCTGCCCGTCCTGCACGCCCTGGAGCACGCTCAGCCTGACGACCAGCGCTACCTGCGCGCGGTCTACCAGCAAGAGGCCCCCTTCAGCGAACAACAGGTCGAGGCCGTGCTGGCCATCTTCGCGCGCACCCAGACAAAGGCCTACTGCCGCGCGTTTCTCGCCGAGCACTGCCGGCGCGCCCACGAAGCGCTGGCTGCCGTCCCCCGCCACGCCAACGCCGTAGCCGAGCGCGCCCTCAACGATATGGAGACGCTCGTCCACTTCGTGGAAGACACGATGGCGTAGGAATACAAAACGCCCCGCCCGCGTAGGGATTCGGCTTGCCGCATCCGTGTGGGCGGGAGAAGCGCCCGTTCCCTTGCCGAATGAAGCTTGACGGAATCGTAGGCGCTTGACGGCATGGTAGGGGCTTGTCAACCGCGCCCCTACCATGCCATCCAATTATTGCCTTACTTCAACATCCAGATCGTCACTGTGTTGCCTGATGCTGTAGCCACCTGCTGGCCGGTGGGGGACCAGTGCAGCGCGCGGACAGGGGCGTTATGCTGGACGGTGAAGAGCGGCTTATGGCTCTGGGCGGGATACCAGATCGCGAGCAGGCCATCTTCGCCTCCTGTGGCCAGGAAACGCGCATCGGGCGACCAGGCGACGACGCGCACGGCCTGGGTATGCACGCGCAGGTGTTGCGGCATATCCATACAGCGCAGGCCAAACTGTGTCTGTGCCTGCTGCTGACAGGTCGTGCCATTCCAGAGACGGACAATACCATCATCGCCACCAACAGCCAGCATTGTGCCGGCAGGCGCGAAGGCCAGCGACTGCATGGGGATTTGCGCATCCTGGTAGTACCCATGAACTTCCTGCAAGCTGGTGGCGTTCCACACGCGAATCACGCCGCCCGTGGAAGCGGTCGCCACGGTCTGGCCATCATTCGCCCATGAGCCAGAATCGACGGGGCTGGTATGCCCGGCGAATATTCTAAGCGTGTGATGAGTCATGCCATCCCATACCACAGCCTGCTTATCCATCCCGGTCGATAACAGGCGTAGCGGGGCCTGTGGCGACCAGGCGAGGCTGGTGACCGGGGCCGTATGCCTGTGCGTCGAACGAGCCAGGACCGCAGCCGTCAGCGGATTGAAGAAGACAACCTGGTTCGCCGTTCCGGCGGCAAGCTGCTGACCAGCGGGCGACCAGGCCAGAGCGCGCACCGGGCCAGCTCCCTGCAAGGTCTGCTGCACGGTGCCCGTCGTATTCCAGATAAGCAGCTTCGCATCGTTCGAGCCGCTGGCGAGCATGGTGCCGTCGGGCGACCAGGTGACAGAGCGCACCGTCTGTTGATGCTGCATGAAAACGAATTGCTTTTGCGCCATTTTCGGCAACGCGGAGGCCATCTGTTGCGGCTGCGTCGTAGCGGCAGGCCCCATGTGTGCCGTTGGGGGAGGATTCGTGACTTTGGGGCTGCCATTGCTGAACGAGCGATACGCCGCGTACCCCACCCCCAGAGTGCCGGCGCCCAGCGCGGCGCCACCGAACAACAAGAAGGCACGCCGCGTCCAGTGCCGTTCTTTCTTGGCCGGCGGCAAAGCCCCAGACGCGTTCTGGCTGTTAACAGGTACGCTAAAGCCATTCTGGTCGGCGATCGTCATATCTGAATGGAAGGTGGTCGGCGCGTGAATGCCAGGATCATGGATCATCGTCGCCACCGTGCCGTTCATTGCATAGGAATCCAGAGCTAGCCTGGCACCAGGCTGAACACCTGACTGCGCCAGGCTGCGATTCTCTGGCAGCACCTGTCCTCCAGATGTATAGCGCAGCATATAGACAAGCGGGTTGCCATACAGGTCGCTCTGGGGCAGTCGCAACTCCTCAACCAGCGCAGGCACAAGAGCAGATACAGGCGCGTCGGCCACCACCTCTACAGGACGGACCCCTCCCTGTGTATTCTCTTCTATCAATATCTCAAGCACGGACATACCTGCCTTCCCCGTACAACCATCTCTGGTAAATGCTCACATTTAAATAACACGCATAGTGTACCACGATGACTCGCGGCTATTCTTTCAGATGAGCCAAATGGGCTAGAGGTTGTATGATAGGATATTGTCATGTACCGCTACCGACCTGAAGAAGGAGAAATCGAATGCATCGTCGTATACTATATATCTGCTGCATGTTCATCCTGGCTATAAGTTTTCTACTTCCGAGCGTGGCCGGCGCGCATCCTTCTACTTCCACGCGCGCGCCACATACTCTCGCGGATTTTCCCACAGTTGATCCTGACTACATCTACAACCAGCTTTTCTACATGGTCACGCACTTCCAGCGACGCGAGGCAGGCTATGACCGGAACCTACCGGTGAACGTCAACGGACACGATGAATTCGCCGCCTACTGGTCACAGGAGATAGCGCGCGACCTCCAGGGCTTTGGTCCCCAGGCGCGGCGCGATAACTTTGCGGTCCAGGGCTGGGATGGACGCCCGGCTACCACACCCGCGTTTAACGTGGAGGTCAGCGTGCCAGGCGTCGCGCATCCTGAGCAGGTCGTCGTCATCGGCTGTCATTACGATGGAGAAACCTTCTCGACGCAATCCGCCAACGACGATGGCAGCGGCTGCGCGATCGAGCTGGGCGTCGCCAGGGCTATGGCCAGCTACTGGCGCGCGCACCACACCGGCCCGGAACGCACGCTACGTTTTGTGATCTTCGACGCGGAAGAGCAGGGCCTCTTAGGCTCGTTTCACTATGTCAACAACACCGTCAACGGTGACCTCCACAACATCGTCGCCATGTTCAACGAGGAGCAGAACGGCATCGCCTACCCACTGCGCTACCAGGGCCTGCTTAATAACCCGGTGTTGCCATTCTACATCGACCTATCGCCGCTACAGAACAACGGTCTGTACCCGCACCAGGACCAGCTCTCGCAGCAGCAAGTCGCGAACATCACGCATTTTCGGGCCTTGATGCAGCAAGCTGTGGTGGCCGCCTTCCAGCAGTTCTATGCCATGGGCGACCAGATGCTCTCCTATCACGCAAGCAGTAACCAGGATGTTTTTCGACCTATCTTCACCCCGGATCAGCTAAGCAATGTACGCCAGGAGGACGATACGCTGGGCAGCAGCGACCAGGTGCCGTTCACGCTGGCAGGGGCGCCATGCGCCACGCTGGTCGGCAATTCCTCTTATTATGATCCACAGCCTCCCGCCGGATCATACCCCTTCGATCAGCCGGAAGACACGATCCAGATGATGAATACCTACGCCAGCGGCGGCTCGCGCCAGTCGCAGGCGCTCACACTGGCCCTGGCGCTCCCCGGCATGATCACCAGTTGGATGCTCCACCAGCCCGACATCCTTGGCGAGGCTCCGGCCGACCAGAATCCCAGCGCTGTCGTCAGCGACATCGGGCAGACGCAGGTGGGGCAGAGCGTCGCGCTGGACGCCAGCGCCTCTTTCGACCCCCAGGGTCATACGCTCAGCTACACCTGGAACTTCGGCGACGGCGCCAGCGCTACCGGCATTGTCGTCCACCACACGTACACCACAGCAGGCAACTATACAGTCACGCTAACCGTCAAGTCCGCGAAGGGCCAGCGCATCATTCAGAAGGTCATCACAGTGGGAACACAGGCGCCCAACTATCCCAACCTATACGGGTCAGGTGCAGGCAACGGTACCCCACCACACAATCCACTGGTGACCTTCCCCACTCCCAACGACAACTTGACGGATGCCGTCACAACCGCATCGAAGGCCCCTGCCGCCAAACAAACTATCCCGGTGGCTGCAAACGCCACCACAAACACTTCCGTCGCGCTGACCATCGGGATACTGGTAGCTATTGTCGCTATCGTGCTGTTGTTTGGATTTGGTATCGGGATATTTATTAAGAAATATGGCCAGATATAAACACATCTGGCCTTTTATTCCAACGTTTTGGGGTAGAGCCACGCTAAGTGGCTCTCTGACCGTACCGCTTCTACGTTCTCGTATGCCATCGGTCCTCTTGATCCTACCCTCCTTACCTCGATACCTGCCCATTTCTCTACGGGTGAGGAGTGCTCCCTGGTGGTTTCTACTCTCTTGTCACCCGCCATCCTTGCTCATCCCGTGTTCACGGAGGGGTACGAGTGGGGCTATCTCGAAAGTCACGTAGAAGACGAAACGTGGACGGTTCCCAAGCTCTTGAACGAGGTGTATGATCTCCTGACTGACCTCTATGACGAGCCGGAGAACCCCGACTTTTTTTTCTGGACGCTGGGCTTTGTGCTGGGGGAACTGGCCCGCATGGCAGAGCAGGATACACCGCTAGCACGCACCGGCCTGGCCCACTACTGCTTCCTGCTACCCTTGTTCACCCAAAAGCGCCCATCATCCTGGCCGCGCTATGAGCCGTACCATGCTGGCCTCTGGCATACGCGAGTGGTGAAAGCCTACCGGGCGCGAGTGCGTGGGTACAGAGAACAAGGCACGAGCTTTGATGAGGCGCAACGGCTGGCATTGTCTTGAGAGCAGAGGCTCAGGAGGTAGGTGAGGACGTATCTCCTGAGCGAGGACGTAGTAGGGAGTAACTAGCATGCAACTTGTGGAGCAGCATTGCATCAGGAAAAGTGACCCGCGCTATGCGATCATTGACGAGGCGGCCTTCAAGTCGAAGAATCTCTACAATGCCGCGCTCTATGAAATCAGGCAAGCGTTCATCCACCAGGACGTGTATCTGTCCTATGAAGAGATGGACAAGCGCATGCAGCCCCATGAAGCGTACAGAGCGCTACCTACCAAAGTCTCCCAACGGGTACTCAAGCAACTGGCTGAGGCGTGGAAAGCGTTCAGAGAGGCCAAAGCAGCCTATGAAGAAGACCCCTCCACGTTCACCGGACGGCCATGCATTCCGAAATACAAGCACAAAACGGACGGGCGTAATATGCTCGTCTATACACTTCAGGCATTGAGTGGAGGCAGAGGGAAGGGAGCCTTCCATCATGGCATCATCAAGCCTTCGATGCTGCCTATCGAGGTGAAAACACAGCAAGACCCCACACAGATCGATCAAGTTCGTATCGTCCCTCGTCACGGTCATTATGTGGTCGAAGTGGTGTACACCAAAGAACCAGTTCCAGCCAATGTCGACCCCGCTTTCTGTGTAGGTATTGATCTGGGCGTCACGAATCTAGCGGCGATAACTTCAAACCGTGAGGGATTTGTCCCTCGATTGGTTAACGGTCGTCCGCTCAAAGCGTGGAACCAGTGGTACAATAAGCGCATGAAAGAGTTGAAGCTGTGCCTTCCCAAAGAAGACCGAGAGCGTGTCACCAGGCAGATGGAGAGACTCACTACCAAGCGCAACAGACAAGTGAACCACTATCTGCACGCGGCGAGCAAACGCATCATTGACTGGCTAGCACAAGAGGGGGTAGGCACCATCATCATCGGGAAGAATCCGCTCTGGAAGCAAGGGGTGAGCATGGGCCGGCGCGCCAACCAGAACTTTGTGAGCATTCCTCATGCGCGGTTCATCGAGATGCTCACCTATAAAGCGGAGTTAGTTGGCATTCAAGTCGAGGTACAGGAAGAGAGCTACACGAGCAAAGCCAGCTTTGTTGACCTCGACCCCATCCCAACCTATACCGCCAATGATGAGGAAGAGCACGTCTTTAGCGGCAAACGAATCGGGCGGAGAAACCGGCTGTACCACACTAAAGATGGACGCACAATCTGCGCCGATGTCAACGGTTCCTACAACATCTTGCGCAAAAGTAAGCCTGATGCCTTCTCGAAGGCAAAGGGTGTAGCGGCCTATGTAGTTC
>JALYVR010000194.1:0-4104 GCA_030853145.1 Chloroflexota bacterium
GATTTCGAGATCGTAGGCGAGGCGAGCAACGGGGTCGAGGCGGTCACCCTGGTTTCACAAGTGCAGCCTGATGTGGTGCTGATGGACCTGCGCATGACGCTGCTCGATGGGGCTGCGGCCACTGCCCAGATTCACACCCAGCAAGCGAAAACGGCGGTGCTGGTCCTGACGAGCTATGAGAGCCATACGGATATTCTGCGTGCCATCGAAGCGGGCGCGATGGGCTACCTGCTCAAAGATGCTCAGAGAGAAGAACTCTTCACCGCTGTGCGCACCGTGGCTCAGGGGAAAGCGGTCTTCGCGCCGACCGTCGCCACTCGCCTGCTTCACCAGGTGCGCAAACCGAGTGGAGAAGCGCTCAGCGCCCGCGAGGGAGAAGTCCTGACGCTGGTCGCGCGCGGAGCCAGTAACAAAGAGATTGCGCGGGCGATGTATCTCTCGGAGGCAACCGTCAAATCCCACTTGCTCCACGTGTTTGCAAAGCTCGCGGTCTCTGATCGAACCGCCGCCGTGACTGCCGCTCTTGAACGAGGCTTGCTCCACCTGGGTTGATACAAAATTGGGTGCGGTGCCTTCACATCGTCCTCTCCCGTCAGAAAAACAAGAAAGGGGACATCCCAGGATTCTGCGGGAGAAGGTGGGACTCGCATCTGAGTGGGCAAGTGGTTTCTGCAAGATGGACATTCGGCAGGAATGCCCCCCAGCATCCTGGCCCTACCTCAGATTGCTTAAGTCTGTCTGCCGAAGGTTAGCCCCTCGCATCACGCCGCCGCGTCGCTCACGCCTGGTCAATACGCTCCACATGGGCCAGGCGAACCCAGCCCCATTTTCCCTGCGCATTCTCACACCACAACCAGCCATGTTCTTCCAGTTCGACCCGGAATTCTTCTCCCACTGCGACCGGAAAAACCGTGGAATCATACTCAACCAGGGCAGTTCGTGTGGCTCCTTCGCCTTCTGCGGTCAGATAGCTCAGCGGCACCCAATCCTCTTTGCCTGCCTTATTTCTGCACCAGACCCATCCATCCTCCTCTTTTCCCACAATCGCTATCTGATCGCCGACGTGCATCGTGAGCGGCTCAGGATTCGTCTCACACTCAGCTTGACAGGCTCGTACTCTCCAGGTGTTTGATGTCATATGCGGTTCCTTTCGAGAGACTTCACATTCGCTTGATTTCCTCTAGTATAAGCGCCTCATCCTGACATCTTGTGTCAAGAATCTGACATGGGCCACAGGGAACACAGAAAGAACCTGAAGCGTGTAGACGCTCAGTCGTATGAGTATGGACAAGGGCGGGCAGTCCTCGTGACGGAAAAACCAAATAGAGAAAGCGCTTCTCAAGCGGATTACCAGCATACTCCTCTGGGATTTTTCCGTCAGAATCACTGCCCGCCCTTGTCCATACTCATACGACTGAGTGTCAAGCGTGTACAACTCGCGTTTTGGGTAACTCGTTGCGCATCCCGTGGGCAGAACAAAGCTCTGTAATTCAGGGATCCGGCTGACAGAAACTTTTGTCAGCCAAGTGTCGAGTTGTTCTCCGGTACGCGTACGGAGCATGTGGACAAACTGCTGAACCAGATCCCCCATGAGATTGACTTCAGGATGGATCTGGCGAAGCATGAACACTGTCTCTTGTTCCTGGACACTCAGATCTTCAGATCGACGAAGGAAGAGGAAGGTCGCTTCTCGTGCGGACAGGGGAGCTGGGGAGATCACGTTGGCGCCAGGAGCATGTTTGCGCCCCTGGGGGAGCAAACGAACCAGAGGAGCATACACTGATGCGTAAGAACCCTTGTAGCCTTGATCTACGAGTTCCCGAAAGAGGCGGGCGATAGTATGACACCCTGCCTCCCAGCGATCGAAGACGTATGGCAGATATGGATCGAGGCGGCAAGCTTGCTCACGTGGTTTGTGTTCGGGAAAGGTTCCGGCAGCCAGCCAATTGCTGACCGTGCTAGAACCAATACCTACCCGCTTGGCGATAGCTTGTTGACTCAAACCTTGCTTGCGTAATGCCATTACTTGATCGTAGAGAGCCAGGCGGCCCTCTCTGCGGGCCTGTTGAAGACGCTCAAGCTTAGGAGAACGTCTGACAGAGCGAGTCGTTTACCAGACAGGAGCATGCTCATCGAGAATTTCTTGAATTTTCTCCTTGCGCTTGGTCACCAAATGACGAGCCAGAAACCCTTCCAAAGCCTCTCCCAAATTTTTAAGGATATGGAAGCGGTCTGCGCACTGCGTGGCCTGGGGAGCACCAGTAGTCGCAGCAGAGGCGTATTCTCCTCCCCGATCTCTGCTCACGATGTCAATTTCAGGGTGTTTTCTCATCCAGGCCGCAGCAGTCTCAGCCTTCCGATCAGGGAGAAGATCTATGATCGTATGAGCGGAAGACCCAGTATGTTGGCGGAATTTAAGTAATTACGCTGGTAAGCAGACAGTCGGCATGGAACAGCCTATGGAGCTAGAATTGTGGATCGACCACGAAAAGAGATACATTTTATCTTTCTTATTACTCGTTATGCGACTAGCATAATTACTCAAATTCCGCCAACATACTTTCCAAATTTACAATGTGAGCAAAAAAGAGCCTCCATGTTCGGACCGTTTTTCCAGGCTGGGCTCGCGTCCGGATATTCAGCGCCAAATTGAGTAGAGCTAGGATCAGAAGGTCTCCGCTGCCAAGTACTCCAGTTCTCGTTCGTGATCTGACGGTTGGTCACGCGGCGAGTGCGTTGCGTCACCGGAGCTCGCAGATGTAGGACATGGCTGGTTTGCCGTTGAGCGTGAGCGCACCGACGGCGACGAATCCGTTGTGTTCAAGCACCTTGCGCGAGGCAGGATTGTCCAGCGTGACCCTCGCACGCAGCCTGCTGAGTCCGTACTCGGTGGCGGCGAGCTCGCGCACCTTGCACACCGCCGCTGTGGCCAGTCCCCGCCCTGCGGCCTTCTGCGCGATCCGGTATCCCAGCTCCGCCGACCTGTCTGCCACTTTGGTCAGGTTCACCCGCCCCACCACTTCGCCGCGCTCGGCCACCAGCAGGTGGAAGTAATCCGTCCCGGCGGCCTGCCCCTCGAGCAGTTGCGCATGCCGCGTGTCGAACTCGGCGAAGAACTCGTCTCCCCGATCTGGAATCGACGCAGCGAAGTAGGCCCGATTCTCCCGCTCGAACGCAAGCAGGGCTGGCGCGTGGTCGAGGCGGACCAACTGGAGGTCTGGCATGGGGAGTTGGAGGCGCGGTGTCGATTTCGACCAGGTTCCCCTGTCATCCTTCGATTCCGTGTGGGCGGGTTTCCCGATAAAGGACCATTCACCGACCTCTGGCGCGTCTTGTTCTTCCATGTGTTTCTCCCTTTGCTCAATGATGAATTGATAGAACATGCCCATTGAGTACGACACGTACTCTCTCACCCTCTTGCAACTCTCTCTGTACATCCCAAATTTGGCGGCGAATAGTGGGCACTGAATGTACAAAAACGGCAGGTGGCGATTCGCTTCTAGAGCAGCTTTCCATTCGATCAATGATCCTCTTGCTCAAGATTGAGGGCAATTGCTCACATGTGAGGGCCAAACCTGCTCACTTCGTAAGGCATTTACCACTATCGTCGTCTTTCCTTAAGCACATTTCATATGAAGGCATCCGGTTGGGGATGCCTTTGATCATACGTTCAGTTTGATGACCGTCACGCCGTCGCCGCCCTCTGCCGCTGGCGGCGAGGTGTACGATTTCACCAGCGGGTGATGCGCGAGCTGCTCGCGGATGGCGGCACGCAGCGCGCCGGTACCCTTGCCATGCACGATACGCACCGAGGCGATACCCGACATGGTGGCGTCGTTGAGGTACGTCTCCAGTTCCTCAAGCGCCTGCTCGACGCGCCAGCCGCGTATATCGAGCTGCATGGCTACATCGGGGCGATCTTCCACGGGCGTCATCACAACGCTGGGGGCGGCGCGCTCCTCGCGATTGGCCTGGCGCTTACTGAGGCGCTCGATGTTGTCCACGCTCACGCGGAAGCGCATGGAGCCCATCTGCACCTCGGCCTCGCTGCGGTCGGCGGAGAGACCGACGAGATCGGCGTTCTGCCCGAAGCTGAGCACGCGC
>JALYVR010000194.1:4114-8018 GCA_030853145.1 Chloroflexota bacterium
GGCGTGGGGCGGCAGGCTCCGCCAGGGGCCTCAGCTTTTCATCGAGCTGGCGCACATGCTGGCGAGACTCGCCCAGGCGCTCGCGGGTCATGTTCACGCGGCTCACATCGACCTTGATCTTTGCCAGCGCCTTCTCTACCTCCTCCACCTCGCGCCGGGCCTGCGCGCGGGCCTCGTTGAGGATGCGCACGCGCTGCTCCTCCATCGCGTGTCGCTCCTGTTCAAGCTGCTGGCGCTGGTACTCGGCCTCGGCTCGCACCATACTCAGGTGGAAGCGCTCGTCGGACACGGCCTTGCGCTCGGATTGCAGGCCTTCGAGCAGGTTCTCCATGCGTACGCCCGCGCTGCCCAGAAACTCGCGCCCGCGCTCAATGATGCGCGCATCAAGTCCCAGGCGGTTCGCGATGGCCAGGGCGTTGCTGCGTCCGGGCAGGCCGATGTTCAAGCGGTACGTTGGCGAGAGCGTCTCGACATCGAACTCGACGGAGGCGTTGACCGCGCCCACCTGCTCGTGCGCGAAGGCCTTCAGCTCGGAATAGTGCGTGGTGGCGACGGTGGTCACATGGCGCTCCAGCAGGTAGGTCAGGATGGCGCGCGCCAGTGCCGAGCCTTCGCTGGGATCGGTGCCCGCGCCCAGTTCGTCGAGCAGGATTAGCACGCGCGGGCGCTCCTCCTCTCGCCTGCTTGCCAGCGTTTCAGACAGTCTGCCCTGGATATCGAGGGTGTCGCGCCGCTCCTGTTCCTCAATATGGTGAATGATCTCGATGATGCGACTCAGGTGCGAGGAGAAGGTGCTCAGGCTCTGCTCAATGCTCTGCTCGTCGCCGATATCGGCGAAGACCTGCTCAAAGATCGCCACCTCCGAGGCCTCCTCTACTGGCAGGTGCAGGCCGGCCTGGGCCATCAGCGTCAGCAGGCCGACGGTCTTCAAGGCCACCGTCTTGCCGCCCGTGTTGGGTCCCGTCACCACCACCATGAAGAACTCGCCCCCTATGTGGAAGCTGATGGGTACTACCTTACCAGTGAGCAGGGGATGGCGGGCGTTGCGTAGATTGATGCGCCCCTGGTCGTTCAGGCGCGGCTCGGTGCAGCGCGTCAGGCGTCCGTAGCGCGCCTTCGCCAGGTGCAGGTCGAACTCCGCCAGCAGTTCGACGGCCAGGGCGAGCGTCTCGGCCTCGGCACCGATCTCGTTGGAGAGCACGCGCAGGATACGTTCGATCTCCTGACGCTCCTCAATCTGCAACTGGCGCAGCTTATTGTTCAGTTCCACAATCACCAGCGGCTCGACAAAGACCGTCGCGCCACTGCTCGACTGGTCATGGACGATGCCGCGCACCTGCGAGCGGTTCTCCGACTTCACGGGGATCACGTAGCGGTCGTTGCGAATGGTGATGATCTGCTCTTGCAGGGCGTGGCCAAACTCGCCGACCAATGTGCGCAGGCGTTCCTGGAGTCGCTGGTTGGCGCCGCGAATGTCGAAGCGCAGCTTGCGTAGCGTCGCGCTGGCGGTGTCGAGCACCTCGCCCTCTTCGCTAACGGTCTCTTCGATGCGCCGGGCCAGATGTGGTCGTTGCGGAATATCCGTGCCCAGGCTATGCAAGAGCGGGAATTTCTCCGGGTCGAGCCGCTCTAATATGCGCGCGACATGGATAGCGCTGCGGATAGTGGAGAGTACGTCTGCCAGATCGCCGGGCGTCAGCACGCCCTCGCGTGCGGCTCGTGCCAGCAGCGGGCGGATATCGTGGGCGCCCTGAATGCCCGCGTTGGCCTGGAGATCAAGCAAGCGCGAGGCTTCGCTGGTAAAGGCCAGGCGGCGCCGCGCCTCCTGTAAATTAGGAGATGGCTCCAGGTTCATGACCAGCTCTTTGCTGGCCGAGAAGGCGGCCTCGCGCGCGACTTTCTCTAATATCTTGGGATATTCGAGCGCGGTAATACTTTTTTGGTGCATAACTTATGGATACTACCTCTATGTGCCTGCTTCGGGAGGATACTGCAACTACTAGGATATCACAGTCAAGCCAATGATGGGAAGCATGGCGGCTTATGCGCGCTCGTAGCTCCAGCTCAGCATCTCGCCATCATCGTAGGGCATGCAACCATGGAAGAGGCGGGGATCATCATCAAAGACCATTGGCAGGAAGTTGTGGTCGCTGGGCCACATCGGGAGCGTGGCAAGCGCCGCGAGGGGGACCCATTCGAGGGTGCCTTCGTGATTGCCGGCGCCGACCTCGCCATGCCAGCTTTCGATGCGGAAGATAAAGCCGAACCAGTCTTGGCCCTGTTTGCCAAAGCCAGGCCAGGAGATCGTGCCGCGCAGCAGGAGACGTTCCGCTATCAGCCCGGACTCCTCGCGAATCTCGCGCCGCATGCCGGCTATGATATCCTCATTCGGTTCCAGGCGCCCGCCCAGGCCGTTATATTTCCCATAATGCAGGTCATCCGGCCGCTTGTTGCGATGGATCATCAGGACCTGCTGCCTGTCCGCTGCTAAGACATAACCCAGTGTTGCCAGAACAGGTGTATACATACAGACTATCGCCTCTCATTTCGGTGATTATCTCGTTCTATTCTACCAAGCCTGTAGCTCGCTGGCAAGCGCATTCGTTGATACAAAATAGAGGAGCGCGCGTAGTTGGAACAGGGTGTCAAGGGAAGCCAGGAACACGCGGAAATGGGGCCTCGCCGTCCCTGTCACTACCAGGACGGCGAGGCAAGCCACGCGCTACGGACACTCCGGTTGCCTTCGTATTTGGAACTTCCCCCGCTCCTCGCGTTATACTCTGGTAGAGAGGCAATAACAGGCAAGACACAACAGAGAATGGGAGCAGTTCATGATTCTCCATATTGGCGAGCGCGTCTACTGGGGCGCGCCGGAGGTTATCTACTTGGAAGGAACGATCATCAAGCTGGATGAGGCGACGCAGGCGGCCCTTGTGCATATTGAGCGCGCCTCTCTCAACTCCGCGCACCTGGTCGGCTCGGATATCACGTTTTTCGCGGACGGCCTCAGGTCGCTGACGGGCACATCACCGCCGGACACCACCGACAAACGCAGCCTTGTGCGCCAGCCGTTGCCGGAGATGGATGATAACGAGAAGGTGCGCCGCGCCGCCGAGGCGGCCGTTCACCAGCAATACGGCTATACGTTGCCCCCGGCGCAAGAGCAGGTGTTCGTTGAGCAGGTCTACCAGTCCATTAGCGCCGATGCCAGCATGCGCCAGCATATCATCGCATCTATGGATGCAATTTTGCGGGGTGGCTTCACGGAAGGCTCGTGACAGCGAGGTGCTCTTTCATCAGAAGGGAACAAGAGGGCCATTGTCCTATACACCGCTGTGCCAAACGTGCTATATACAGGTACGGGTACTTTTGAGTGGCATACTTAGCACGCTTAGAAGAAAATATGCATACCCCGTCTGATTGGAGAGGTATCGTCAATGAAATGTTCCCATTGTAACGCGATCATAGAACCCAATGCACGCTCTTGCCGCCACTGCGGCACGCCTGTGGCGTCTGTCGCCGGGCCGTTGTTAGAGGCCAGAACCCTGTTCGCGACAGCCAGGCCACCCGACCGGCCACGTAGGAGGGAGCGGCGCGGTGGCTTCGCTCGTGGGTGCCTGGTGCTTGTGGTGATACTGCTGGTGCTGGGCGTGTTGGGCTGGGTCTTTGCCCTGCGTCCCTATCTCAACAACATGGCGAAAACGCAGCTTGACCAGTCATTAGCATCCGCCGTCCAGCAGATCGATCCGGCAAGGACTGCGCAGTTACCTCAGGGGCCGGTAAGCATCTCCGATACGTTGTTGAACAACCTGCTCACGCTCACCCACGCACCATCAAGTCCTATTCAGAACACGCAGATGACGATAACGGCGAGCGTGATGACGTTGACCTTTACCCTGTATGG
>JALYVR010000195.1 GCA_030853145.1 Chloroflexota bacterium
ACACTTTGAGCGCCTGATCGTGGCTTTGCTTACCAATAACGAGAGCGGCGAGGAACGGCGACAGGCGGAGATCAGCACGTATATCGAAGCCGGCCTGGAAGCCAGCCTGGCCGAAGACATCGCATCGGATGAGAGCGAAACATTCATCGAGCAGGTGGGCCAGGCAGGCGAAAAACTCGTCTCCTTCGAGCCACTGGACCAGGAGACAGCTAGAGACGGCTACGGCCTGGCCCGCCTCTACATCCCTTTTTTCAAGGATGAACAGGTGTACTTGATCCTGGGCGCCGAAAGTGTCAGGCAGACCCCCTTTGAAACGAAGCATGACGAGTTCCTGAGTATCGTCGGTCCCCAACTGCTGGTCACGCTTGAGAATATGCGCCTGACCGAGCAGACCGCCGAACTCGCCGCCACCGCCGAACGCGGCCGCATCGCGCGCGAGATGCACGATGGGGTCGCGCAACTGGTCTACATGCTGAGCCTGAATACCGAGACCTGCTCGGCCCTCGCACATCGCCTGGCCGACGCCTCCTCTGAAGATGCGCAGACGCTGGGACCCCTGGCCGAACGGCTGGATAAGCTGGTGACGATCTCGAAGCAGGCCCTGTGGGAGACGCGCCTCTATATGTTCACGCTCAAGCCGCTGATCAGCGGCTCGACAACCCTGACGGAGATGCTGACAAACCAGGTACATGAATTCGAGACCATCAGCGGCCTGCCAGCGCGTTTAGAGGTCGAGGGCCAGGAGCAGGGGACTCACGGCGATCAGCGTCTCTCGCGCAAGAGGGCGCAGGTGGGGACCGCTATCTTTCGCATCACGCAGGAGGCGCTGACCAACGCCTATAAACATGCCGGCGCCTCCCAGGTTCTGGTGCGCCTGTACTACCTCCCACGCGCTATCGAGGTGGAGATTCGCGACGATGGCAAAGGGCTGGACCCGCTGCCACACAGCGATGCTCTCACAGCGGCTGGCGAGCGACCGCGCATCTACTCCGGCCACGGGCTGCGCGGCATGCGTGAGCGCGCCGAAGAGCTAGACGGCACATTCGATGTGAGGCAGCTCCCCGCAGGCGGTACCTGCGTGGACACCTGTATCCCGATCTGAAAAACAAGCATTGGAGGCATAGATGGCAAAGATACGCGTAATGATTGTAGACGACCACGAGGTAGTGCGCCTGGGCATGCGCGCCGCTTTCGAACTGGAATCTGATCTGGTCGTGGTGGGCGAGGCCAGCAACGGAGCCGAGGCCCTGGCCAAGGTCCCCGTGCTGGACCCTCAGGTGATCCTGATGGATGTGCGCATGGAGAAGATGGGCGGCATCGAGGCCTGTCGCGAGATAAAGAGCCGCTACCCCAATGTATCTGTGCTGATGATTACCTCCTACACGGACAATGACGCCGTGGTCTCCTCGGTCCTCGCCGGGGCCAGCGGCTACCTACTGAAGAACGTGAGCCGCGCCGAACTGCTGCGCTCGCTTCGCCTGGTGGCCACCGGCCAGGTGCTCCTCGACCCTAACATCGCCAAACGCGCCATGGACCAGCTCACACACGCGCCCGGCAGCGAGTTGACGGAGCGCGAGCGCGAAGTGCTGGCACTGATCGCGCGCGGCTACACTAACAAACAGATCGCCGAGGCGCTCTATGTCAGCGAGAAGACCGCCCGCAACCACGTCAGCCATATCCTGGAGAAGCTGGGCCTCTCACGCCGCAGCGAGGCGGCAGCCTTCGCCGTCGAACACAAACTGGTGCCACCCCGTGAGCTACCAGCCGATGATGAGGACGAGGACGCATGAAGTGGAACATGGCGCCCGCATTGTCGGCGGACAAGAGGAGCCGAAGGGACACCTTGGGCCGCCGCGTGGAGCTTAACAAAAACACTCATCATTTCTTTAGATGAATATAATCTAAAGCCTTCTTTACACTTTGTTCGTGAGTATTAGCGGTATCTAACTCTAACCTTTCTTCTTTCCATGGTACATATTGTTTACGGCGATTTTCAACGTCCTCCCAGGTAACTTCTGGAATGCCATGCATATTCCTTATCCGGGACTCGATCCTTTCTTTATGGAGTTCTCTATCCAAAACACACTCAATAATAATCAACGTCGCATTCTGTTTGCGTACCAGGTTATGCCACATATCTCGCGCTTCTTGCACTGGACTTACTGCGTCAATAATGACAGACAATCCACATTTTAGTTGTTCCCCAGCGAGAGTTTCGGCTACTAAATATGCGGCTAATCCTGTTTCAAAGCTTCTTTTTAGACCGCTTTGGATAATAGAAGCTTCAATAGGGTCAACTGAAAATATAGGTACTGCCAGGTTTGCTGCGAGACTTTCTGCAACAGTACTTTTACCAGAACCTGGTAAGCCAGAAATGATAATTAATTTTGGCGTATTCATGCCCTATACTATATCAGGTCTGGCTCAACACCATCCAGATTATCATGTAAAAGTAACGTGATTGTACGTAGCATCACTGCGCATCTACAAACAGCGAGCGGCGCAGATACTGCCCGCCACCCTTCCCACCAACATATTCGCCGTCGCGCACAATGACCTGGCCGCGCAACAGCACTGTGTCCGGCGCACCCTGCATATGCATGCCCTCATATGGACTGTAATCGACGCGCTGGTGCTGTGTAGCGGCGCTGATGGTCATAGCGCGTTCGGGATCGAAGATCAGCAGATCAGCATCGCTGCCCGGCGCGATCGTGCCCTTGCGCGGGAAGAGGCCGAACAGTTTCGCGGGCGCCGTCGCCACCAGGTCCACAAAATGCTGGATATCCAGCATGCCCTTGCGCACAGCATCGTAGAGCAGCACGACGCGCGTCTCGACTCCCGGTAGACCGTTGGGGATCTTCGTGAAGTCGTCTAGCCCTAGCGTCTTCTGCCCCTCGAAGTTGAAGGGGGCATGATCGGTCGAGACCACCTGGAGTTCGCGCCGCTGCAAGCCAACCCACAGCGCTTCGTTATCAGCAACTGAGCGCATCGGCGGCGTACACACAAACTTGGCCCCTCCAAACTCAGGCGCCGTATAGCAGCTATCGTTGAGGTACAGATACTGCGGGCAGGTCTCGCCCCAGACGGCCAGCCCTTTGGCGCGCGCCGCCGCTACAGCGTGCAGCGTGTGCGCGCAACTAACATGCACAATATACAGCGGCGCCTTCGCCAACGTCGCCAGGGTGATCGCCCGTTGCGCCGCCTCGCCTTCGAGAATGCCTGGACGCGTCAGCGCGTGAAATAGCGGTTTGGTGTGCCCGGCGGCGATAGCCTCGCGCACCAGGAAGTCGATCACGATACCATTCTCAGCATGCACCATCACCAGCCCGCCCAGTTGGCCCGCTCTGCGCAACACGCGGAAGATGGTCTCATCATCGACCATAAACGTGCCCGGATAGGCCATCAACAGCTTGAAGCTGGTCACGCCCCCCGCGATCATATCGTCCATGGCTTCTTCCGGCGCCGCCGCCAGGTCGGTGATCGTCATGTGGAAGCCATAATCGATCACGGCCTGCCCATCAGCTTTGGTATGCCAGGACTGCAGCGCCTCCGCCAGGCTGTGTCCCCGCTGCTGATTAGCGAAATCGATGATTGTGGTCGTACCCCCACAGGCAGCCGCGATAGTGCCGCTCTCAAAATCATCGCTCGCGACCGTCGTCGGCAGGGGAAGTTCCATGTGGGTATGCACGTCGATGGCGCCCGGGAAAATATACTTACCTCGCGCATCCAGCACACTGTCCGCCTGGATAGCGGCCAGCGCCTCCGGCGCACCAAGAGCTACTATCTTCTCATCCTCGATCAAGATATCTCCGACAAAATCGTCGGTTGCCGTAATCACACGGCCATGAGCAATACGTATACGCACAGGTACGCTGCCTTTCTTGTACAAGTGTAATATCGTCAGTTACGGTAGCTACCGCTCGTCTAATGGGTACTTCAGCTATTATATATCGCGAAGAGGGGCATAGCTAGCAGAGGGAGACGCACCCAGAGCATTGACAAGTGTCAAACTCACCAGGACTGTAGAAAATCCTGGATTCGTCGATAAAACTAAACAGATGGACCAGCGATCTCTCTATGGCAGCAATAAACATTCAAACATAGCGTGTGAAGGATAGGGGTTTACTCGTGAGTATTTTTCATCGGCCAGCCTCGCATCTACCCCATCGGTGCAAGAGCGCAGGCTATCGCGCCTTCACTTTCCTACGACCAAAAACGAATCCTTTACTGAATATCCCAATAGCGCGGCGCCTGGCTATTGGTTTTCTTATCCCAGCGCTGATTGCCTCTATTGCCCTGGGGAGTATCAGCCTACAAAGTATGCAGCTCCTTGCCAAAGAAGCAACTTTCTACAATAATCTTGTCCAAACCTACACATCATTGACTAGCGCGAGCAGCAATCTACAAGCGATGGACACCCGGTTACATAATACTCTCGCCGAAGCTGTGCAGCTTCATTTATCGCGTGGGACGCTACAAGAGGGCCAGGGCGATATTCAGTATCTCGCTAGCGATTACAATACTACTATTGAACATTACATACACTATGACTTGCTCGGAGACCGCCCTGATCTGGAAGCTTTATTTAGTGGTTCAGGTGATAAATTACTTATCATACAACAACAACAACTTGCGCAAAGTACGTTACAGGCATGGCAGAATTATTTCAACGCACAGACACTGGTGCTCCACGCCATCACTACCTATGATCTCAGCGGGGCTCAGGCTCAGGAATATGGTATAGGAGAGCCATATTATACCACTGCCGTGGGCACTCTCGCGAGCCTGATTCAGTTTAACGCGAGCCTGGTCAATACCATCCACAACGCGACTCAGGTGCAGGAGAACCAACTGTTACTGACGATGGTGCTCGCCATCCTGGGAGTCATTCTTGGCATTGCTTTCGTAGGCTGGCTCGTTTCCAGTACGCTGGTACACCGCTTGCGACAGTTAGGCCAGGTGGTCCAATCCATTGAAGAAGGACAGATGGATGCGCGCCTCGTTATTGCCGGGCGCGATGAGATTGCCACGACTTCCGGGTATGTAAATACGATGCTGGATACGATTGTGGGTCTGCTGGAGAAGACGCGCGAGCAGCGCGATGCCCTGATTAAAGCGGAGGCCCTGGCAATCGTCGATCCGCTCACCGGACTGGTGAACCATCGGGGAGTCATGAAGCGGATCGACGAAGAACTGGCACACTGCCAGCAGACAGGAGGGTCCTGCGCGATCCTATTTATCGATATAGATCACTTCAAACATATCAACGATACCTGGGGACATCAGGCAGGAGATGCGATCTTGCGAGAAATAGCCCGGCGGCTTACACAGTGCCTCCAGCAGGAAGATTGCGTGGGACGCTACGGCGGAGAAGAATTTGCCGTGGTCTTAAAGAATATCGCTGGCTATCAGGTATACGATATCGCCGAACGCCTGCGGATGGTCCTCGCAGAAAGGCCGTGTCTCTGGCAGGCAGAGGATGCGCTATTCGCTACCCCCATCGTCGTTACCGCCAGCATTGGCGCCTCGGTCTATCAACTGCATGGGATCACCCGCGCAACCTTAATTGAGGCGGCTGACAGCGCCATGTATCATGTCAAGCACACCGGGCGCAATCGTGTATGCATAGCTGGCGAGGAACACCCATCCACACAAAACATGCCCACAGCAGCCATCGTATGAACAGGTGAGAAGCTACACGTCGGGCCCCCAGCACTATGCCGCGCATATGCGCGCTGGGGCGATCAGGTGCTCCGGTAAATCGCTGCCTGCGCTTCCGGCGTATCGATAGTATTTTTGGTAATCACGACGAAGCCCGTCGCGACCCGCTTTTTGATCTCGCTGACCTCACCGTTGAGCGCCTTGAATGCGTAGTCTACAGCCAGGTTACCCATCTGTGCGGGCTTTTGCGCAATGGCGATGTCAATCACGCCATCCCTGATATCCGCCACTGTCTGTTCAGGAGCATCGAAGTTAGCTATCTTGATACGCCCCTGCTGCTGAGCCAGCTTCACTCCTTGCGCGGCTCCTTCTCCACTACCCACGTTTGTGCCAAATATACCTTTGATATCGCTTATCCGCTGTAACATCGCCACCGTCTCCTGCCTGGCAGTAGCAATGCTATGGTAGTTATAATCCACGCCAACCAGGGTCACATGTCCCTCGGCTGCCTGCATCGCGTTCTTAAAACCTTGCACGCGCTGGTCAACGCTGCTCGAACCAGGAGAGGTGTCCTGAATGTACACTTTGCCTTTACCACCGATACTACTTATAAGCGCATTGCCCGCCAGCCTGCCACCTTCGATATTATCAGAGCCTATGTAGGAGAGCGGGAAGGTGATCGGCCCATTAATATAGTTGCCATCACCAATAAATGTGTCTACCGAGATTACATTGATATGCGCAGCATACGCGCGCTTCAATGGCGCGATCATGACCTGTTTGTCGCAGGCCGCGATGATGATCACATTCACTCTTCTGGCAATCATGGCATCCACGATGGGGGTCTGCAAGGTCGCGCTGAACGTCGCCGGTCCATCAACGACCAGGTCCACACCCAGTTGCGTAGCTCTGGACTGCGCGCCTCGCGCCATTGTCGTATAAAAAGGATCGCTTGTATTCCCGACAATCAGTGCGATCATCGGCCGCTTCGGGCCACCCAAGGGGGCATTCGAGGGCTGTGCCTGGCTCCCGCCGCACGAGATAAACGCTGCCCCTCCGACTAACGCCCCTGCCATTGCCAGCAAGGTGCGCCGGCTCAGTTGCTGCTCACCCAATATGCTCTTCTGCATACTATGTGACCCCTTACCGCTTTTCAGCGCTATGCCTGCGAGCAAAAATCACGATAGACCACTGCCTGATTCTATGATAGACAGAGGCTGAAATGCGGGAGGGTCGCCACATAGAATGATCTCAAGTATTGTTAGAGACAGGCCACAAGCTGCTCCTCTATACCGGCGAGTTGTTCGATCACAGCAGCGACTGCGGACCAACGCCGCTGGACGGCCATACTCTGGGCCTGACCAGCCAGCACGGCCTGGCGATCCATAAGCGCGGCGGCATCTGCTTTCCCCGCTTCCCGCAAGAAGGCGGCGGCATCCAGGCTACGACGACTGGCAAGTGGCAGGACGAACTGCACCAGGGAGTTGCTGATGCTGGGCGGGACCTGCCCTCGTAGATCATTGGCCAGCAGGTGCAGCGCCTCTACGCCGCCATACGCCACAGGCCCACCTGGATTGACCTGCACACACTCACGCAGAGCGGGCAGCGCCTGCTGGATGATCTCTTGGCGACCTGGATGGCTCACCTGCCGAAAGTGACTGCGCAGCGTATGAGGGCCACGTCCATAGCCAATACTCTCGGCTCTCCAGGCCTCTAAAAAGTTTTCGATGGGCAGAACGGCACAGGGATAGCCACCCGGATCGTGCAGGCATACATGCTCGTCCTCTACCGCCAGCGCGACCACAAAATGGTCATATCCAGGAGCGTGCCGGTAGTCTGGATAGTACGAGAGATACCCCTGATCAACAGGACCAATGAGGGCGGGCGCCACCTGCACAGCCGCACGCAGCCGCGCCAGCGCCTCCTGACTATCGTCGCCATACCACTCCTGGCATTCCCAGCCCAGCAGCTCTAGCGCACGTTTCAGGCCCAGGTCAGGATCGCTCACAGGCGAACTGAAGAGCGCCAGCGGACCATCCTCAAGGCGCAAATACAATTTGCCAAACGGTCCGCCCGTTAAACACTCAAGAAAGCCGGGTTCAGGTAGCTCTTTCGCGTCCGCGCCGCCTCCCAGCAGGCTCATATACAGGCTGTTTGAGTAACAATAGGCGCCATTGCCAGAGTATGTGAGAAGCATAGCTGTGTCCTCCACTCGCTGTATTGAAGCATTCGCCTCATCTAGAGAGAGTATACCGCCATATACCTGACACCTTTTGTCAGTATATGGCGCATGAGTTACCCCAAATTTTTGAAACACCCATTCAAAAAACGAGGGTGCAGGGAGCGTCCCTGCCGG
>JALYVR010000864.1 GCA_030853145.1 Chloroflexota bacterium
GTCAGCAGTAGTCCAGAGGCGCCCTGGATGGTCACCTGTTTCGCGTTCACCCCTGTTGGAATGGGCAGCGGCACCGTGCCATTACTCAGGTTGGTCTCTTGCAATAGTGTGCGCATCTGCGCTGGCAGTGTGCGTAGGGAGAGCAGGAACGAGCGCAGGGCATGCAGCGTCCCGGCCTTGACCTCTTGTACGCTCGGAGCAGGAATCTCGCCCACGCCGAAGAACTTCCCGCCGCTGCACCCATTGAGTGTCTCAGAATACCCAACCTGGTGCGAGGCGATATCGCTATAGCTTGTCGGCGCCGAGGGGCAACTCTTATAGTAGGTGAGCGTGATACCAGGCCGGACGGTGATATTGAAGGTCGCGCCGACAAGCTGCGCCGGAATGGTCTGGGAGGCCTGACTTGTCTGCTTCAGGTACGCCTGCGCCCTGGCTGCATCAAAGGTGAATGTGCCTACACCTCCTGTGACAAGGGCATATTGGACGGCAGAACCTACCCCCGCCGGCAGATAGCTGGGAACTTTGATCGGGAAGCTGACATAGCGTTGGGCTATCGCCCTGGTTGGATTCAGTGGGTAGTGGGTCAGATTGGTGTGCGCGCGCACGCTACCGAAGGTCTGGAGGTCCGTGATAAACTCTTTGCCAAGATCCTGCGGATTCCCCTGCACCGCCACCGGCTGGATATGCTGAACCTGGAACAGGGACAGGAATTGATTGGCCAGCGCGCTGGCGTTGGGCAGGAGCAGCAGGGCCACCAGGGCCGCCGCCACCGCCGCCGCGATCCACGTGCGCCGCGAGGGGCGTCGTTTGTGAGCAGTCGCCTGTCGCGCCGGCAACAATTGCACGGGCGCCTTCATGGCTGGCTGCAACACGCCGTTCGTCTTTGCGGTGGTCGCTTCCGCTTCTGCCGTCTCTTCCCCGGCACTGTTCTGAATGATGGGTTCCATCTCTTTCACCTCGTTTGTATAGCTAACCGGCAGCATCCCGCGCAGCAGATCATGGAGCACTTCGACATCTCCCGCGTGGGTAGCCACTGGCTCTTCAATTTGATAGGCTTCGTTGACCTCCAGGATCATGCGCTCCAGCGCCGGGTCCTGTTCGGCCTCGCATAAAAGACTGCTGATCGTCTCGGCATCACCACGCTCCAGCGCGCTCGTATACCGGTAGAGCGCCTCCGGGTAGCGCCGCGCGGCCGCTGCCATGTACTCTTCTCTCATATGCTTTCCCCTTTCTGCTGGTGCGTGTGTTGCTTGTGCCAGGCCAAACGCAACCGGCCCAGCGCCCGGTGCAGCCTCACTCGTGCCGCAACCGGGGTGATGCCAAGCCGTCGGGCCAGTTCTTCTCTATCGAATTCATACAAGAACGCCAGGCGCAGGACCTGCTGGTCGTCCGGCGAGACTAGCGCCAGGATCAGGGCCGCCTGTTCGTCGGCCGCCACATCCTCTTCCGGCCCAGCAGACACGCTCGGCGAGATCTGATCAAAGAGGTCACTCTCGCTGAGCGGCTTCCCAGATGTTCTGGAGAAGCGCGCGATGGAGAGTTCGCGTTGATAGCGTTTGGCGCCCTCGACCTTCTTGCGTTTGATCACATTCATGGCGATCCCCAGCAGCCAGGCCATCGGCTGCCTGCTGGTATCGAAGCGCTCAACGTGGTCGAGCGCCTCCACGACGACCTCCTGCATGACCTCTAACGCCGCCGTCTGCACCGCCTCGCCCCTGGCCAGTTCCATGCGCCGCACATAGAAGCGCACGCTGTTCAGCAGAGACCCGCTCTGCTCCGTCAGGAACTCTATAAGCTGATATCTTGGATCGGAGACAGATGCTATCGGCGTGATGGGGAGCATGCGTTGAGATCCCCCGTTGTGTTCCATCCGCTGTCCTTTCTGTCTGCCTCTACATTGCTGTCACGGTACCGTTACACTGAGTATTTCAACGAATGGGGGGGTTTTGTTACAGGGGAACGTCGCCTCTTTCTTTACATACGTCGGAGCAGCTTCTAGAAAATAATAAATTG
>JALYVR010000196.1 GCA_030853145.1 Chloroflexota bacterium
CGACCAATCTCCCATTTAATTCATGTCTATACACCAGACGCATCTCCTCCCTGGCATCCCACATATGAGAGCAAGTTACGAGAAGTTTTTTGCTTTTAGCAGGGTACAATGAATCGTGAAAAATACATCTCAAGCACACATGTTGTAAAAGGAGATTTTTATGTTTTGTGCATCAGTCGCGTATCCAATCCAGCAAGGTGGTACGTTCGATTTCGATTACTTCGCCCACAAACACGTCCCTCTGTTTGCGCGTTTTCTGGGCGCTAATTGTGTGAGATTCGAGGTTCATAAAAATCTGGCTCTGCCTGGTGCTCCGGCTCCAGGTTTTCTTGGTGTTGCGTATTTTTGGGTAAAGTCGGGCGAAGATTTTGGGGCGGCACTCGCACAATACGGTCAGGAAATCTATGCGGATATCCCTCACTTTACTGATATTGAACCTATCCGACAGTGGAGCGAGGTCGTACAAACAGAAACCAACGCATAAACGCTGCTCATCCTCTGGACACGAGGAGAGAAAGATCGTGAATGAAATACACGTTCTCAAGGAATTTCAAGCCACACTCGATCAACTCGTTGAAGCTGATGAGTTCTCCGGGGCTGTCCTGGTGGCGAGAGACCAGACGATCCTCTTCCAACAAGCCTACGGCATGGCCAATCAGAGCGATCAAATTCCTAATCGGATTGACACCAGATTTAATCTCGCATCGATGAATAAAATGTTTACGGCAGTTGCAGTTGTACAACTTGCTGAGCAGGGAAAACTGGCATTCGGCGATCCGGTCAGCGCGTATCTGCTGGAGTATCCACGCGAGATTGCCGAGAAAGTGACCATTCATCATCTGCTCACCCACACATCTGGTCTGGGTTGGCTTTGGACGAAGCATTTCTGGAATGAGCGTTTTGTAGAGGTACGAGCACATCTGCGCACCGTTAATGATTTTCTCCCTTTGTTTCGCGATGAGCCTTTAACCTTTGAACCAGGTGAAAAATTCCAGTACAGCAATGCTGGTTTTGTGGTATTAGGGTCCATTATTGAGCACGTATCAGGACAGGATTATTTCACCTATGTACGCGAGCACATCTATGAGCCGGCAGGGATGCACAATACTGATGCCTACGATCTGGACCGATCTCTTCCCAACCAGGCTATTGGCTATACACACCTGAACCGCAACCTAGAGCGTGAAGCGGGACCAAGAAGAAGCAATCTGTTTCAATGGGTAGTGAAGGGGGGCCCCTCTGGCGGCGGCTTCTCAACAGTAGAAGATCTCTTCAATTTCTCATTAGCGATCCGTTCATACCAATTACTCTCGCCAACATTTACAACCCTTCTTCTCACCGAGAAAGTAGAAAGGTCAGATCAATCAGACGCCATGTATGCCTACGGATGGAACAACAGGACGGTCAATGGACATGGGATTGTTGGACACAGCGGTGGAGCCTGGGGCATCAGCACACATTTCGATCTCTACCTGGACCTGGGCTATACAGTTGTGGTTCTTGCTAACTACGACGCGCCCATTGCTCATCGCATTGCTGATGACTTGCAAAAGCAACTCACTTCTTAGGGGAATTGTTCACATCTGATACTCGGAGGCTGAAATATGCAAGATCTCTTTGAGGGGAGAGAGTCGGACTCTCCTTATATAGAAGCGGTCTGGTTATGAAGGCGGTCTTAGCCGGCCAACCGCCGGAGATGTCATTGCGCACGGTGAGGCGTCGTTTCTTGTTTGCAACCGGGTTAACATACAAAGCTATTGAGCAGATCGAACGCGCAAAGCAGGCGGCGGCTCTCCTGGAGCAGGGCGCTTCGCTCCTGGATATAACATATCAGGCTGGGATCTCCGTGCCCGCGATCTCCAAACATTTACGGGTGCTGGAACACGCGGACCTGATCCTGCACAGGAAGGACGGACGAACGCACCGGTTTCGCCTCTCTGCCCGGCCCATGAGAGAAGCTGCCACCTGGCTTGAACACTACCGGCACTTCTGGGAAGCCCAATTTGACTCGCTGGAAACCTACCTGCTGGCAACAACAGAAGAGGAGCAAGGCGCTGATGATCCCTCCAGCACCTCATAGCAGCACCACCTTCGTGCTGCGACGTGCGTTCATGGCCTATGGAGACAATCCCTTGACATCGTTCCCCTCGTCCACTATACTTAACTTATGAGTTAAGTATGTTCGCACAGCGACGTTCAATAGAAAGGAACAACGATGCCAGACATTGTCATAGAACGCACCATTGCAGCAACACCGGAGAGCGTCTTCAACGCCCTGACTCAGCAGGACGAAATCGTTCGTTGGTGGGCCAACGAGGCGCAGGTCAAGCCAGAGGTAGGCTCTCTTGGTGAATTTCGCTTTCGGCAGCCTGCAGGCGTCCTTCAGTTTGAGGTGGCCGAACTGACTACCGGAGAGAAAGTTCGTTGGCTTTCCAGGCAAGGCCCACCGCAATGGGCAGGGACCAGCGTCACCTGGAACCTCACGCCTGTCCAGAATGGGACCAGGCTGCTCTTCACTCATGCTGGGTTCGCCCAGGTTGATAAGGCATATGAACAGGTACGCGGGAATTGGGAATACTTCCTGGACAGCCTGAAGTCCTACCTGGAGACGGGGAAAGGCACTCCCGGCTTTCCGGCGTTTCTTTAACGCGCAAGATCACACATATCGAGGAGAAGTGGAGATGCTATGCTACTTCTCCTCGGTGCGAATAGAGGCCCGGACAGCACAGCCAGGAAGGTGAACACATGCACACCGTAGCCATGCCTCGTTTAGGTGATACAGTGCAGGAAGGCACAGTATTATGCTGGAACAAGCTCGTGGGCGATCCAGTTCAAAAAGGCGATTCCCTGGTGCTGATCGAGACCGACAAGATCAACGTAGAAATGCCATCTCCAGCTCCCGGTGTGCTGCGAGCTATCTTCGTGCCGATAGGTGAAACCGTGGCAGTTGGAACCGCTATGGCCCTGATAGGAGATACAGATGAACCTCTGCCAGACCCCTTACCAGGGCAACCGGTCGAAGTGACACAAAGATGTACAGATAAAATGCTGAAGAAGGAAGCTCCGTCTCCTCTGGAAATTGTTATCTGCCTGGTGGGCTCGTTAGCAAGTTTAACCATATTTTTTATGCTCATCCAGAGAGAAAACTGGTATAGGGGAAGCTGGATGATCGCCGCAATTGTCGCCTGCGTGCTGCTCGTTCTGGGGTTTTATCTGGGAATAGCTTACGAGAGATGGAGGCACAGATGATGCCGATCACAAAGCGAGCGTGACACGCTCATCTCACGAGAGCAGCACCTTCACCATTCTCTGATCGCTGATGAAGCCAGCTTTCTCTATGGCCTTCCTGGAAGCATGGTTGCCTGCGGCACAGGAACAGATAGCCTGCCAGCCGGATGCATAACAGTGCTTCTTCAAGTGAATGAGCATGGAACTGCCCAGACCTCTTCCGCGATACGCTTGCCCCACCACCATACCCAGATCGGCATAGGGCGCCTGTTTCTGGCTGGGAATACATTCTCCCGTGGCTACCAATGTCTGCTGGTCATACAGGACAAATAGCTCTTCGCGTGTGATGCGTTTGTGCAGAAACGCCTCAATCCAGTCTCCTGGCCCCTCAGTATTTGCTCGATAGAAGCGTACAATGTCATCCAGTTCACTCTTTTCCGCTTTCCTGAAGGTGCTTTTGCTGAGGGCGGCAGGCAGCTCTACGCGGGCATGATCTCGAAAAAGATAGCTGTGAAGCGCGATGCCGCGCTGCATATCCAGGCATACAGAGAAATACAGGGGTTCTATGGTGCTGACAATAGCATAGTGGATATCATGGGTTGAGACAACCCAACGAAAGATCTCCTGCGCCCGCACCTGGTAGTCCTCCACGAGGTAGAAGCGTAGCAGATCATAGTCGGAGCCAGTGCAGAAATAGCCCGTGTGCTGGCCCTGGTGCTGGATCTCCCAAAAAGTCGCCTGCGCGATGACCGCGCTCTCCCACATGCCATCCATAGGCGCTAGCAAGGTGCGTAAATAGTCATCCCGCATCTGCTCTACGGCATCAGAATGTTCACATTGCATACAGGTGATCATGGCAAGAGTTCGCTCCCGGCTATGGTTGTGATACGATCTTCTTAGTGAATTGACAAGCTTCCCGTGACGGTCTATGTGTAGTGGCGCCCCTCGCGGGCGCCATGTTCCAACACGGTATCCACGTTCCAGCCATGGCCCATCGTGCGCACAAAAAAAGCAGGGGCGTGAGTCATCACGCCCCTTGACTACTCAGCACTGTCGTTTAATCCAGGTAGTCCTTCAGTTTGCGGCTGCGGCTGGGGTGGCGCAGCTTGCGCAGGGCCTTGGCCTCGATCTGGCGGATGCGCTCGCGGGTGACGTGGAACTCTTTACCCACTTCCTCCAGCGTGCGGCTGCGGCCATCGTCAAGGCCGAAGCGCAGTTGCAGCACTTTGCGCTCGCGCTCGGTCAGGCTGTCGAGTACATCCTCCACCTGCTCCTTGAGCAGTTGGTGGCTGGCGGCATCGGCGGGCGCGAGGGCCGTGTGGTCCTCCAGGAAGTCGCCGAGGTGGCTATCGTCTTCCTCGCCGATGGGCGTCTCCAGGCTCACAGGCTCCTGGCTCACCTTGATGATCTCGCGCACCTTCTCCGCGCTGATCTCCATCTGCTCGGCAATCTCCTCGGACGTTGGTTCGCGGCCAAGGTCTTGCAGCAGGCGGCGACTGATGCGGATCAGGCGATTGATCGTCTCCACCATATGCACAGGGATACGGATCGTGCGCGCCTGGTCGGCAATCGCACGCGTGATCGCCTGGCGAATCCACCAGGTGGCGTAGGTGCTGAACTTAAAGCCCTTCGTGTAATCGAACTTCTCGACGGCGCGAATCAGGCCGATGTTCCCCTCCTGGATCAGGTCCAGCAAGCTCATCCCACGACCGATATACTTCTTGGCTACACTGACGACCAGGCGCAAATTGGCCTCGGTCAGACGGCGCTGAGCTTCCTCGCCATCTTCAACGATGCGGCGGCTCGCATGCGGCTTGAGCAGTTCAGCCTTGCCGCGCTCCATGCGCAGCGCCAGCCGTACCTCTTCTTCCGCGGACAGCAGGGGAACACGCCCGATCTCGCGCAGGTACATGCGCACGGGATCGTCCAGGCTGCTCTCAAGATCAGCAACGACGATGCCGAAGCCATCGTGCAGATCGTCCCACTTGGTCTCCGCTATGACTTCAACATCCACTTCGTCCTCCGGTCCGGGTTCCCAGTCAGCCGGGGGCTCCTTCGTCGGATCCAGGGCGTCCATAGGTTCCTCGTCCTGCAGCTTAGCGAACAGGTCGTATGACTCACCTCCATCGGCAGGCGTTACAAAACTCCCGCCGGTGGTAGCATGCAGACCTATATTCTCGATATCAAAGACATCCTTCGAGCCGCCCAATAGCGACTCGTCCCCGAAGGGCGCATAGGCACCACTCAATGGCTCCGTGTTCATACGCTCATTGTGTACGCGATCAATGACTTCTTGTTCCTGATTCACCATTCTGGCATCCCCCTTCAGAAAACAGGCATATAGTATAAACGAATGAAAGACAATAAACGTCCTGTCTCCTGTCCAATTTGATAAGAATAATTCCAGGTCCTTGTACTTGAGACGGCTCTTAAGTAACAAGCAGCTTGAAGGGCGCTTATCCCTGTAGGTGTGTTGCCGAATCGATAGTTCGTATTTGTTGATAGATTGCTGAGAGGTGCTGCCCGAACTGCCGCACCGCTGCACTATCGCCGCTCTCTTCCGCTTCATGTAGAAGATAGCGTAACTCGGTATTCAATTGTATAAGCCTCATGCGTTTGAGCCGGGTGGCACACTGGACGGCGGCCTTGATCAGCCCTGCTCCATCAAGCGATGCTCCTACCCCAGCACTCTTTTGCGCTCTGGCAAGCGTTTCCAGCAACGCAGATGGCATGTGCTGCTCTAAGGGTTGATGAAAGGAGGAAGAGCCACGTTGTTGATACCCAGAGTTGAGAATGTGGTACAATTCTCTCGTGTCCGTCCCGATAAAGTCACCATCGTTTATTATACCACAAACATAGGAACTTAACCCAGGATTTTGCACGAGTAGCCCAATCAGGTAGTCCTCCCATTGTACTCTATCATCAAGCGCTCTGTCAAGCCCGCCGATCCTGCCTGCGCCGCCGCTATCCACTTTGTCACCGGCCCCTGCAGAGACTCCCAGTTCATCTTCCATGTCGCCGGCCGACGCTGGCTTTCCACGAGAGATGCGCGCGTCACGCCCTTGTTGTCCTCCCTTGCTGGAGCGCGCAGAGGTGGACCCCACAAATTCGGCGGTGACCGCTGTGGAGTGCTGACCCCGCAGCACACGTTGCAATTCACTGTGTAGACTGCGCTCGTCTATGGCGATCATCCCGGCCAGCTTGCGGATATAGGCATCGCGCTTCACGCGGTCAGAGATCATGCCTATCACCGGCAACAGGCGCTTCGCGGCCTCAGACTTGCCATGCGGCTGGCGCAGGTCCAGGCCAACAGTTTTGGCCACGAAGTAGTAATCCACCAACGGTAGCGGGTGAGCCACCGCGTAGGCCCACTGCGCGAAGTCGCGCCTGATGACCTCGTCGGGGTCTTCGCCCGATGGGAGTCGCAGGACGTTGATCTCCGCATCGACCTGTTCCTCCAGGCGGATGATTCCCTGCGGACCACCGCGCTTGCGTCCCTTCGCCGACGCCGCCAATGGCACGGGTATCACTATACGGTCGAACGACTTCTGCGCCTCCTGTATCCCATGTTCGGTGGCGGCGATCCCTGCCGCGTCGGGGTCTAGGGCCAGCGTCACTTGTCTGGTGAGCTTCTTAATTTGTTGAATGTGCTTTTCCGTGATGGCGCTACCGATGCATGCCACTACTTGCCTGGTCCCATACTGGTGAGCAATAATTGCATCTACATAACCTTCAACGATGATTACTTGATTTGCTAACTTGATAGCATCTTTGGCATGGTTGAGCGCATACAGCACGCTGTTTTTCTCGAACAGGAGCGTCTGCCGGGAGTTGAGATACTTGGGTTTGTCTTCCCCCAGCGCACGGCCGCCAAAGCCTATCACGCGCCCCCGGATGTCGCGAATAGGGAAGATCAGCCGGTTCCTGAAGTAGTCGTAGACCCCACCACCTTTATCCGCCTCACGCTCGTTTGCCAGGCTTGTATCGGCCAGCTCGTGCTCATTGTAGCCCTGCGCAAGCAGGTAGCTAGAAAGGGCATCCCAGTTGTCGGGCGCATAGCCCAGCCCGAAGGTGAGCACAGAATCGGTTGAGATCCCGCGACTCTGCACGTATGCCCGCGCCTCTGCGGCCTCCTTTGAGCGCAGCAATACCTGGTGAAACCATAGCTGTGCCTCTTCGTTGAGTTTGCGCCGCCTCTCTTTGTGCGCGCCGCTCTCGCGCATCTCTTCGAGGCTACGACCCAGGCCCGGCTCATCCTCAACCTGCACACCAGCCTTCTCCGCCAGGTACAACAACGCATCATGAAATTCTAGCCCCTGCTGCTTCTGCACAAAGGTGAAGATATCCCCGCTCTCGTGACAGCCAAAACAGTACCAATGCTGCGTCTCCCCGAAAACGTAGAACGACGGTGTCCGCTCGTTGTGAAACGGGCAGGCACCCTTAAAGGTCTTCCCCGACTTCTGTAAGCTGACAACCAGCCCGATCTCCTCTACCACATCGACACGCGCTTTAATTGTCTCGATGATTGATGACATACTCTGCTTAACCCTCGACGCTCCGTGTCCCATGTGGCTGACCGGTTTTTCTTACAACTGATATAACGAGCCATACGCCAGAAAGTCGCGCCAGTATATACAAATATACGCTATGAGCAGTATACCTATCCCTATGGTACTATTTCCCCCTTCGCAAGCCCCTCCCCCCTTCGTAGCTGCGCGAGTGTATCGCACCCCGATGACAGGGCAACCATGCGC
>JALYVR010000197.1 GCA_030853145.1 Chloroflexota bacterium
CCGCGACTGGCGCGTACTATGCGCTGGCCCATTGGAATGCATACCTCGCCAATAGAAATGCTGCGCATAAAGAGGCGTTTATGCTTCAGGCACGCTGGCTCCTGGCGCGCGAGGTAGCCATCTGTGCCGGCGCTGGCGGCTGGCCTGTAAGTGAGAAAGCTGGCGCCCGGCCCTGGTTGTCTGCATCTGTGCAGGGTAGCGCCATCTCTGTGCTTGTGCGTGCCTATCAACTGACGCGCGAGGAGGCGTTTTTACAGGCGGCCCGCCGGGCTGTGTACACCTTTGAACTGGATATACTCGATGGCGGGATCAGCGTGCCTGTTGGCGAGAGCGGCGTCTTCTTTGAGGAAGTGGCGAGGTATCCAGCGGCGCACGCCCTCAAAGGCTACTTTCTGGCGCTGTTCGGATTGTATGATTACGTTGCTCTCACGCAGGATAGGGCCATCGAAGCCTTGATACAGCGCAGTGTGACGGCGCTGCACCTGCTGCTGGATGCCTTTGATACGGGCTACTGGACGCGCCGCGATCTGCTGGATCGGCGCCTGGCTTCTCGCTCCTGTCACGCGCTGCATGTAACGTTACTGGCGACGTTTGCCAGGCTTTCGCGGTGCGAACACTGCGCGGCGTTAGCGGATCGCTGGGCACACTATCAGCCTCGTGGCCTGCGCTACCTGGTTGCTAACCGTATGCGGGCCTGGTGGAACGACACAGCCAGGCTGCGCGCCCAGGCTTTTCGCGCGGGCGCCGCGCGTAGCTCTACCTCTCGCGACCGTATCTGTGTCCCGATCACGGCGTTCCCGTTTCAGGGCGGCATGCGCGCTGTCCTCTATAGTGTGGCGCAGGCGATGCATGATCGCTGGCAGATGACCTATCTCACACACCATAAAGGGCGAGATGCCCAGGGCCTGGCGATTGAGGTCTTCGGTCGCAGGCTGGCTTCGCCCTGGCACTTCCCTGGCATCTGGCTCTATTGTCTGAGCGGAGGGAGCAAGCTTTTCAAGCTGCTGCGCCGCGATCCAGATTATTGCCTCATTCTGCCGCAAGATGGGGTCTTTACGGCGGCGTTCGCGGCCCTGGTAGGCAAGATGGCCGGGATACGCGTGGTCTGCATGGATCACGGCAATATCACTCTGGTGCATAGTCCGGCTTTCCGGAGGGAACGCCTGGCGTCCTTTCAAGCCTACCCATGGTATCTGCGAATTTTTCTGCGCCTCGAATTTCGCTTCTACATGCTTTCCCAGCGCTTCCTGGCGCGGGTGGCAACACATTGCAGCGATCAATTTCTCGTTGCCGGTGATGAAGTTGAGGATGTGTACCGCACGCGCTTTGGTGTCCATCCTGGTCGCATCATGCGTTACATGTATGTCATCGACACGGCGCGTTTCGCCCCACCTGGCAGGGAGCGCAGAACACGGATGCGGGCGGAACTTGGGATCGCTGAAGAGGCCATCGTGATTACGCTGATCAACCGCCTGTCGGCTGAGAAGGGTCTGCGCTTCGCTCTGGAGGGCATCGCCCGCGCGCTAGCAGCACTGCCGGCAGACACACGGGCGCGCGTAAAAGTGCTCATAGCTGGAGAGGGACCGCTGCGCGCGCAGGTCGAGACTGATATCCTGCTGCACGATCTGGAGAGCGTCTGTGTGCTCTGGGGGGAAGCTCAACCAGCCGATGTGCTGCTGCTGCTGGGGATCGCGGATATTTTTCTCTATAGCGGGACGCGAGGAACGAACTATTCTGTCGCCGTCCTTGAGGCTATGGCGGCCGGCTGTGCCGTAATCGGGTCGCTAGTTCCTCAATCAAACGCGAAGTTACTTGCCGGGGAGCGTGGCATTGCCGTTAAGGCGGCCGATGCCGCCGAAATTGGCGCCGCTCTTGTGCGTCTCTGTGGCGATCCAGCTCTCTGCCGGCACATGGGGCAGCGAGCCAGGGAATACATTACCACCCATCACAATCCTCTCATGCTGAAGCGCAGTTTGTTACGCGCGTCATTCTTTGTGCTGCCAATAGCCCCTATTTAGGCACCAATAGCAGGGCAAATATGACCACATGCAAGAGGGCGAAAAGGACTAACAACCGTATAAACCAGGTAAGTTCCCGTTGGAGATCATGCTGGCTGCGAAGATGGGGGTTTTTCTCGTACGCTGTGGGCGACCGTTCGGCGGCTACCAGACCCATGGCAACGCGCATGCGCACTGGCGATTTCAGAGAGGAGCGGCGCATTTCTGCAATCAGCGCCTCGTGGCATGGAGTGCAGAGAACCCATTCGTGGCGCGGTTCTGGCGCTCCCACCGCCTCTTTAAGCACAATAGGGCGAAACCAGATATAACTCATGCAGACAGAGCAACGTACCGGTGTGTACCAGCGCTCTCGCTGCACAGCTTCCCTCGTGGTGACCACCGTTCGCTCATCTTCTGGTATCAGCATTTTGCTCGCTCGCTGTCTCTTCTAAACACACTAACGGGTTTCATCAGGCAGCAGTTCTCTTCTTTGCTCACGTGACACGTCGCTCTCCAGCATCAATATTGTACCATATACATCGTCTTCTCTCCGTGAGGCTCCCCCACCCCTCGTAGGGACCCGGCTTGCCACAACCGTGCGCGAGAGCTGTCACCTTTCTCGCAGGTGAGACGTATTCTTCACAGAACGGCTTGTATACTCCTATGAACGCTCAGAGCACACAACAATGAAAGGAATAATCATGGACCTGACGGGTAAAGTAGCACTAGTCACCGGGGCCGGGTCTGGTATTGGCAAGGCGAGCGCCGTCTTGCTTGCCCAGCACGGGGCGCATGTCGCGGCGTTGAGGAAGCGCGGCCGCCGCATCCCCTTATCTTTCAAGTAGGGTGAAGCGGTCCGAACGTGGGCTTCTGCTCCTCCTTGCTAGCTGTATTGCAATAAAATCACCCAGAGGCTCGACCGACTATACCATAGCACAGGTCCATCACGTGGGAAGCGAAGGCACCTCCCTGCACCTGATGGAGGTGATCCGCTCATGAGCAAGCACCAGCACCAGCCCTTCTCCCACGAAGACGAAGAAGAGTATATCGTCATCCCGGTGATCCCGATGGAAGATCCTTTGGTCCATAGCGAGACGCATCCCTTCTGCTCAGACCTGACCTGTCCCTGCCATGACGACCATAGCAATATCACCCGCGTGTATGAGCAGTACCAGGAGGGTCTGGTGACTGAACGAGAAGCCACCAACATCGTGAACGGCAAGACCGTCTAGAAGGGAGCATCATATGTTACCAACGAAGCACCAAAGTGCCCTGCGCCGAACGAAGGCCCAGGTCGATCATGCCCTCTACGGCCATACCTGGACCCCCACCTTCACGCAAGGAGAATCGATATGCACCCTTTGCGGCATCCTGGCCTACTGTCCACGCTGCATCTCGTCGTGTCTCATCGGCAAACGCTTACATTGGTGTACCGCACACAGACCCGCCGAGCCGTTCGCCGATCGTGGTACATCCGCCGATGCTGGCCAGAACACGGGAGGTGCTCCATGGGCCTGACCTTTCAGATGGAAGAACCGCCGACTCCTGACGACCTGGACGCCGATCTGCGCTATCGCTTCGGGGCCAACCTGCCTCGGCGTGCGGGCCGTCGCCCCCAACCCATGGCTGATGTGCGCACGACAGCCCCGGCACCAGAACGGCACACCGGTCCCGGTCGTAGTCCGCGCCGCCGGGTGTGTCCATCACCCGTACCACCACCCGTCCAACCGGACCCACCGCTGCCCACGCAGCGCCCTGGCTGGCTACGACGCTCTCTCCAACGGCACTGGCTTCCCCTGGTGGGCGGCATGCTCTTACTCCTCGTGCTCTGGTACGCCTGCGCGACCTACCTCCTGCCCTTCGTGCTAGACACCCAGCACCACTGGCAGTACGGCGACGCGCGCCTCTCACAGGTGGACCTGAATGTGGGCCACGGCGGCACCAGTCACTTCCTGGCCCTTGATCTGCATGGCAGCATCATCGTCATCGAGTTCCCGCTCAAGGACCCCAAGCAGGCCCACAGCTACGTGGCCGGTTACATCACCGACGATGGCCGGCCCCATGTGGTCACGCTTTCGGTGGCCGATGTCAACCAGGATGGCCGGCCTGATCTGCTCGTGCAGGTCGAGGGGTTGTCCATCCCGTATGTGCTCTACAACGATGGGCATGGCTTCACGGTGAACACCCCGCTCATGATCCAGAACGGAGGTAAGTAGCGATGGAGTCTCCCAATAAGGGCACTTACCTCTTCGTGGCGTTCACCCTGCTCGCGCTCTGCGTGACGGCCTTGCTCACGATCATCTTTGTGGCCCTGTGGCAGTACAAGGAAATGGTCGCCTGGCTGGTGCTCATCGTGGCGACGGTCGCCATCCTGCTGCCCACCCTGATCGTGTGTTTCCGGCAGTTGGATGAACAGAGCTTGCGCCATGAACGTTACCGCTATCGGGAGGAACTCCCCCTGGATCGCTCCGGCCGGCCCCTGTACCTGCCAGAAGAGACCAAAGAGTGGGAACACCCCTATTGATGTTGGGTCAGCCAGGGTGGTTCACATGGATTGCCCTGGCTGCATGGAAGACGGAAGGAAGAATTGGATGAACGCCTCATTGGTCTCTGACCAACCTCTGTTCCCAGGTGAGGAGATCTTGCACCTCTCGCTCCCCGGCATTCTGCCGGCCGGCGAGATCCTGGCCATCTTCACCCCGGACGGCGTGGCGGTTCGGCTGGCCGCTCCCACGCGGGAAGGGCAACCCCCGCGTCTGCTGGGCGCGCGGTTATTTACCGTGAGCGAGTGCTGTGCCCTGGTCCCGCTGGTGGTCTCCTACCCACATCATTGCCCCTATGAAGTCCTGCTGACCTGCTACCAGCATGGGGCCACTGACCAGGTGACCGAGCCACGCGTGGCGGCCTGTCGGCAGCGCTTGCACACGTTGCTGGACCACGGCCACGGCAGCTTTGAACACGAGATGCGCCCGGTCCGCAACATCATCTCGCGCGTGCGCTTGAAGCTGCACGCCTTCGGGATTGATGTGACCTCCATGCTGGAAACCGGCTACCTGCTGCGCCCCCTGCGCCGGCGGCACCGGCGGGCCGGCACCCATAGACGGCCGGGGCCGGTCCTCGCGTCCACGAGCACACCGGAAAGGAGGCCCTCTCGATGAAGAGCCGCACCTATACCCGCGTTGCGCTGCTGCTTCCCCACACGCCGGCGCTTGAGGCTCTCCTGCCGCTCATCAGCGCCGATCCGATGGGAAACTGCTACACCTGGTTCACCCAATACGGCTACGTCGATCTCTCATTCACCGCGCGCGATGAGCACCCGGAGCACCGCCTGCTGGTGGAGGAACTGCCGCGCTCCGTGGCCGTGGCGACGCTGTGCGCGCATGGCTGGCCGCTGGGGCAGGCGGTCCATGAACGGGACCAGTTTGGCCACCTCTACCGCCTCACACTCTGTAGCGGGACCCGGCTCCTCTACCTGGATACCTTCGACACGGAGCGCAGTCGTTTACTGCTGGAAGACACCACGAAAGGACTGAAACACACCAATGAGCATGCCTAACTTTCAGGATGAGGAGCAGCCACGAGGCCTTCAGGTCTCACGCGTGCCGCCCCTGCGCCTGGCCCTGGTCCCGCTGGCGATCCCGCGTGTGGTCCCTCGGTGTTGCTATGTGGATCTGAGTGCTGCCCAATTCACGGTGTGCCGGCGCATCGTGAGCCACGAGGACACTTGCTACAGCTGTGGGCGTTCGTTTTGCGAGGGCCACCGCTCCGAGTGCCGCCTGGCGCCCCAGGACAGTGAGGACCTGGTCACACGCCTGCTGTGCCGGGACTGCATCGAGTTGTCCTATGGCGGCCTTGAGCAGGTGCGCGCCTGGCGCTTGCGGTTAAACAGCGCACGGTAGGAGAAGAGGAAGAACACGAGGGACAGGGAACCGGCCTTGTCCCTCTCTCAGAGAAGGAAACACCAGACCAATGGCTACTACCACGTACAAGTATAGAATCTATCCAAACAAGACGACCGCCGACAAACTGCAATGGGTGCTGGATCGCTGCCGAGAACTCTACAACGCCGCGCTCTCCGAACGCAAGGATGCCTGGCGCATGGCCCACCAGTCCATTGGGTACTACGAGCAGCAACATGATCTGGTCGAGATCAAAGAGATTCGGCCCGAATACCAGGAGATCGCCTCCCACGTGCTGCAAGATGTCATCGGCCGTATCAAGCGAGCCTTTGACAACTTCTTCCGGCGCGTCAAGAACGGCGAGAAGCCCGGCTATCCGCGCTTCAAAGGCTCCAAGTGGTACGACTCGTTTACTTACCCGGACAAGGCAGGCTGGAACCTGGACACGCGCACATGTCCGCCAGGCAAACGTGGCATGGTCAAGGCGAACTTACACCTCACCAAGATCGGCACCATGAAGCTGCACCTGCACCGGGACCTGGTAGGCACCATCAAAACGCTCACCATCAAGCGCGAGGGTGAGCACTGGTACGCCTGCTTTACCTGTGAGGTTGGGACGCCCAAACCGTTGCCGATCTCCTATGAAGATGTGGGCATCGACCTGGGCGTGACCCACTTTGCCGCACTCTCTAACAGCGAGTTCATCGAGTACCCACGCTACTATCGCCGCGCTGAGAAGAAACTCAAGACCTTGCAAGCGGCTTTATCTCGCAAGGAGCGGGGTAGTCATCGTCGGGCCAGGGCCGTGAAGCGGGTTGCCAGGGTGCATCGCACGATCAAGAACCAGCGCCGGGACTTCCACCACAAAGCCTCACGCACCCTCGTCAATCGCTACCAGGTGATCGTGTTTGAGAACCTTCAGGCCAAGAACCTGACCAAAGCCCCCAAACCCAAGCAAGATGAGACGACGGGCCAGTACCTACCCAACGGGGCAGCGGCTAAAGCGGGCCTCAACAAGAGCATTCTGGATGCCGGATGGGCCACATTTACAGAGATGGTGAGCGTCAAGGCTGCAAGTGCCGGGCGCACGGTCGTCTTTGTGGACCCCTTCAAGACCTCTCAGAAGTGCTCTAGTTGTCGCAAAGAGGGGCCACACAAGGACCTGGCCGAGCGCGTGCATCGCTGTCCGCATTGTGGCCTGGTCCTGGATCGCGACACCAACGCGGCCATCAACATTCTGCGTGATGGCCATAACCAACTTTCCGGGCGGGACGCGTCCAACGCCGGGGGCGTCGAAGCCCCGGTCTGACCGGGGCACGTTCACATAGAACAGACGGTAGCCGAGATCGAGCGTGATGGGCATGAAGCGCTGGCAGTCGTGGCGGACACCACGCAGGAAGAGCAGATGCAGCGAGCTGTCCAGCAGGTTATCGACCGCTGGGGCCGGATCGATAGTGTCTTCGCGAATGCAGGCATCAATGGCGTGTGGGCGCCCCTTGAAGAACTTTCGCTTGCCGACTGGTCAAAGACCATTACAACCAATCTGACAGGCAGCTTCCTGACGCTCAAATACACCGTGCCTCATCTCAAGAAACAGGGCGGGAGCATCGTCGTCACAGCATCCGTCAACGGCACCCGCGTGTTCAGCAACACTGGGGCCACCGCGTACTCTGTCACCAAGGCTGGCCAGGTCGCCATGGCCAAAATGCTGGCGGTAGAGCTGGCGCAACACGCCATCCGCGTGAACGTGATCTGTCCCGGCGCAACTGAGACCGAGATTTCCGACAATACGCAGCAAAAGGATCTGGAGCGTATCAAGTTCCCGGTGAAGTATCCCAAAGGACCAATTCCCCTGGGAGAAGGTCGGCCAGCAAGTTCGATGCAGGTTGCTGAGCTTGTCCTATTTCTGGTCTCAGACGCTTCCAGCTACATTACCGGCACCGAAGTCTGGATCGACGGAGCTTCCTCGCTCGTGACAGGGTAAAAGGGGATAAGAGGAGGCAGGGAGAGTAGGGGCGCCGTTTACAAGCCCGCCTGTTCTTCGGCGGCATCATCATCTCGTTGGCGAACAGGCGGGCTTGTAA
>JALYVR010000198.1 GCA_030853145.1 Chloroflexota bacterium
CTGCTCTCAACTTACTCAATAATTTCCGCTTCAAATCTTGGGTCCCAGACGACTTCCCACAAGTGACCATCGAGATCTTGGAAATAGCCCGAATAAATCCCCCAGGGGCGATCATGTGCTTGATCAGTGATAGTAGCTCCCGCTTGCCTAGCCTGCTCCATCACCACATCAACCTCTGCCTTGCTTTTCAGATAATGACCAATGGTGCATTCTGTAGCGTTCGGTGCATTCAAAGGGACTTTTGCATCAAGAGCAAGATCACTTCGGGGGAAAATTGCCAGTTTCAAGCCATGTTGTAAGTCGAAAAGAGCTAGAGCGCCATGCTCAAATTCTTTGCCAATAATTCCTTGTGTTGGCAAACCAAGCCCGCCACGGTAAAAAAGGAGTGATTTTTCTAAGTCGCTGACGCCTAAACCTAAATACTCAGCAATGGATGCAACGGACCAGCCCTCGCTATGCAGCCGGATCGCTGCGAGCCTGCGCTCTGCTGGCTCTGGGGTCAGATCCCAGGTCAGATAGCGCAGGCTCGTAATCGAAGGTGGTGGGCCAGAGGCAAGCACAAGTTTGACCGAATTGTGCGAGGGTCGCCGATCAAAACGAGTTTCACAGATTTCCGCGATTTCTCGCAAGGACATCGTGGGCAATTCCACGCGCAGATCAACAATCAACTGGCGCATATCCTGGATCTCTCTTTTGTTCCCAAAGGGCGTATCAAAGCCTTGGCGAGCTATGCTGCCACCGCTTACGCGCCCAACCTGATAGAGGGACTACAGGTGCTCCTTCTCTGGATCAGCAGTATCAGGTCGAGCGCGCTTGGAGGAGTCCCGCGATGAGGAGATCAACCATGCGGCGGGCATCGTAGCGCGGGTCGTTGTCGGCGCCAACGCAGAGGTTGCCGATGGCACGCATCAGTTCGTAGGCATCACTATCGGCGCTGATCTCGCCGGCCTGGGCGGCGGCATCGAGCAACTGAGCGCACACGGGCACGAGGCGGTCAAGGAAGGAGGCATGTAGCGCGTCGAAGCCGACGCTGTCGGGTTGCAGGACCGCGGCGAGTCCATGCTTCGTGACCAGAAAATCAACGAAGAGGTTGACCCACTGCCCGAGTGCCGCGTGCGGCGAGCCACCATTCGCCAGCAGGACCGGACCAGCCTCGGCACAGGCCTCGACTTGATGGCGGTACACGGCAACCACGAGATCCGCTCGCGTCGGGAAGTGGCGGTACATCGTCCCCATCCCGACGCCAGCCGCCGCCGCGATGTCTCGCACCGGCGCCTCGACACCTGACGTGACGAACACGGCGGCGGCGGCGGCGAGCAACGCCTGCTCGTTACGCTGCGCGTCGGCCCGCTTCTGCCGGGCTGGTTGCCCCGCTCCCTCGTCGTTGGTGGTCATCGCTTCATTCCCTCAAACAAGAGCTTGACAAACGGAACGTTGTTCCGTATAATAGCAATAGTATCGGAGCAGTGCTCCACTTTATCAGTATACTATGGAGGAATACAATCATGCAATACCGCACCCTAGGCCGAACCGGCATCACGGTCAGCCAACTGTGCCTCGGCGCGATGATGTTCGGCGCCTTCGGCAACCCCGATCATGACGAGTCGATCCGGATCATCCACAAGGCGCTAGACGCCGGGATCAACTTCATCGACACCGCCGATGGCTACTCCGCCGGCGAGTCAGAAGAGATCGTAGGCAAGGCACTGGCGGGCGGACGGCGCGAGAACGTGGTGCTCGCCGTGAAGTTCGGCCCTCCTTTCGGCGAGGACCCCAACCATCGCGGAGCGTCGCGGCGGTGGATCACGCAGGGAGTCGAGGGATCGCTGCGCCGGCTGCAGACCGACTGGATCGACCTCTACCAAGTGGGCGTTCCCGATCCCAACACCGATATCGACGAGACCCTCGGCGCCCTGTCTGATCTCGTCCATGCCGGCAAGATCCGCTCCTTCGGCGCGTCGAAGGTTCCCGCCTCACAGATCGTCGAGGCCCAGTGGACCGCTGATCGCCGCGGCCACGGACGGTTTCGTACCGAGCAGCCCCCCTACTCTCTCCTGACCCGCGCGATCGAATACGACGTGCTGCCGACCTGCCTGCGCCACGGAATGGGCGTGTTGACCTACAGCCCGCTGGCCGGGGGTTGGCTGTCGGGCAAATACCGCAAGGGCCAGGAGGTCAGCGGGCCGGGCTCCGCCGCTCGCGCCCAGCGCTCCGGGGTATATGACTCCACCAACCCAGCTAATGCCGCCAAGCTCGACGCCGCCGACGCCCTCGGCGCTCTCGCCGATGAGGCCGGGATGACCCTCATCCAGATGGCAGTCGCATTCGTCACCCGCCATCCCGCGGTCACCTCCGCGATCATCGGCCCGCGCACCTTGGAACACCTGGACACCTACCTCGCTGCCGACGGGATCGACCTGTCGAGCGACGTGCTGGACCGCATCGACCAGATCATTCCCCCCGGAGTCACGATCAACATCGCCGACAACATGTGGAACATCGGCACGCCGGCGCTCAGTGCGGCATTCCGCCGCCGGTAGTCCAGCCCCGGCCCGGCCAGTACTACATCATGAGTGCATCGACTTAGAGCTTGCGCTCATTGATGGAGTAGGTCCTGACGCGCGTTACCTCGATCAGAACAAAGCAGAAGAGCCAAGTATGAATGGGAAAGAACCCGAACGGCAAACCGTCCCGGAAAATGAACGATGCGCACAGACATTCCACCATCTTTGAGGGACGAGGCATTAATCTGCGTGGTTTTGAAGCAGAAAGTCCTGTTAGCCCCTATTTGCGCTATTGTGAAAGAATGAGATATCCATCCCGTTCTTCTTTGATTTTCTTGTTCTCATCTAGCAAGTAGAGAATAGCTCTCGCTAAGGTCACCATCGTCCCACCTGGACCCGTATGTGAGATCCAGAAAATGCACCGTACATGCAACAAAACGCCATATGTGAGTTTCTTTTTCATGCTCCTCCTGGTTTGTATAAGGCAGAGGTGTGAACCTTTTCTCCTCCTATCCGGTATATAGAGAGAAGAGCAACGATTCTTGCCCTTCCCCATCTCTTAACGGACACAGGAGGGGCTATGATCACCGATGAAGATCTTTTTCGCGCCTGGCAGCACGGCGATGCGGGAGCATTGGAGACGCTCGTCCAGCGCTATCATGCCCCTTTACTGGCGCATCTCTATCGTGTCCTGACCGATCCTCACCTGGCCGAAGACCTGGTTCAGGATACATTCTTCAGGCTGATCCGCGATGCGCAAAGCTATGACTATCCGCGCCCCTTCCGTCCCTGGCTCTACGCCATCGCTCACCACCTGGCCAGCCACTATCACACCAGCGCCTACGCTCGCCGCGTCGAACTGCGCGCTGAGATGCCCGCCATGCAGGCCCGTGAACCAGATCCCGCCGAATGGTTCGAGCGCTGGGAACGACACCATGGCCTGCGCAAAGCGCTCACGCATCTGAGCATTGAGCAGCGCGAGGTGCTCAGCCTGCGCTTTGGACAGGATTTGAGCATCCAGGAGACTGCGGCCATTCTCTCAATCCCAGCAGGCACCGTCAAAAGCCGAACTTTCAGCGCCCTGCGTCTGCTGCGCTCTCACCTGGAGGCGCATGCCAGCGACACGGAGAGCAAGCAAGGAGGACAGCAGCATGGATAACCGTTCGTTCGACCAGCCTCCCATTCAGAGCGATGAACTCCCTCTTGATCTACAGGCGGCTGCCAGAAGCTACGCGGCCCAGCCGGTTCCACGTCCGTCCTCAGCCGAGACGGCACAATTGTTTCACGCTCTGCTGACAGAAGCGGCTTTTGAGGCGCAGAATACGCCATATGAGGGGAACCAGCATCTCTGGCACATTGCTGTGCTGGCCCGCTGGCGCGTGTATCTGCTCGGCCCCTGGTTCTGGATTGCCAGCGTATTGCTCCTGCTGGCGGGAATACTGCTGGCCCGGTCTCTCCCGGTCTCCGATCTCATTACGCTGCTGATTCTCCTGCTTCCTCTGACTGCCGTGCTCAGCCTGGTCCACGCGTTGCGCATGCCAGCGGCAGGATTACGCGCAGTTGAGGCAAGCTGCCCGGTCAATTTCGCGCAAACAAGCATGGGCCTGGGTCTGGCAATACTGGCTTTCGATAGCCTGCTTGGTCTCGTGGCAACTCTTAGTTTCACGCTGGCGAACTTCGCGCCATTCTGGAATTTATTGCTCGCCTGGCTGGCCCCGCTGCTGCTGCTTACGGCGATCTCGCTGCCGATCGCGCTCCTGCGCAATGTGCGCCTGGCTGCCCTGATCGGCGGCCTGCCCTGGCTGCTTCTGGGTCTGCTCGCCCTGGCTGAACAACCTGGAGCGAGCGTTGCGGGGCTGTTCTTCTCTCTGCCGCAGGACACGTTTTCGCTCGCCTCTCACCTGGCAACCATTGTGCTCAGTCTCCTGCTTCTGCTCGCGCTCTTTCGCAGCGCACCAAAATGGCAGCGCTTCTGCACTCTTTAGTGCAAAGCCACAAGAGATGCTCAGGAAAGGAGGTGCAGGGGATCGCCCCTGCCGGGGTGTGGGGTGTTCCCCACACATTCCATCTTTCCCACAGGGGGTGCAGGGGATCGCCCCTGCCGGGGTGTGGGGTGTTCCCCACACATTCCATCTTTCCCAAAGAGGTCTTGTGAGAAGGCAGTAGGAACATTGAAAGGATAGTTTATGTATAACTTCTGGGTCGTTATGAAACTTGAACTCAGGCTGATCTGGCGCAACTGGGTCACCTGGCTGATGGTATTGATTATGCTCATCATCGGGGCCTTATGCGCTTCCAATAACCGCAACGAACCCTGGTCAAGCTGGGCGCATCTAGGGAACAGCGGTCTTTTCATTTCGCTCATGCTGGCTTTCTGCACCGGTAATCAGATCAACCGCGATCGTACCCAGCGCCTGGCCGGGATCGTCCTCAGCACACCCATTGCGACTCCTGCCTATGTCTGCGGCAAGTACATCGCAGGACTTGCCAGCCTGCTCTTGCTCGCTGGCTCTGGCCTGCTTTCTGCTCTGTTGATGGATCGCTTCTACACCGGCTCGCAGGCCTTCCTGATCTTCGCGCCCGCGTACTATCCGCCGCTGGGAGCACAACTGACCGCGACCATCTTTGGTGCGACATTCATGCTGGCCTGTATTACGCTCACACGCGGCCAGCGTGCCATTGCCTCTCTGGCCGCCATCCTCATCTGGATACTGCCTCTGTTTCTCAGCCAAGCCATGCCCCAACTGCTCGATATTACCGCGGCCGTTTTTTTCCCTCAGTTCTCTCTCTCTGCGCATGTTCAGGCAACAGGCAGCGATCCTGGCCATCAGTTCCTGATTCAGCATCCGGTCTTGTTCGGGGATGGTCCACCGCCAGCCAATCTCGTTCAACAAGTCATGCATCTTTTTCTGGCGGAGATACCGCCTTCGTCTACCCCTGCCATGTTTCTCTGGAACCGCCTCTTCTTCCTGGGTCTCTCCCTGGTTTTGCTCATGCTGACGATCTACGACACGCATACGCTGCGCCGCCATGCCTGATGAAAGGAAATAGCTGATGCCAACGCTCTTTATCGATACCGTCAGCAAACGCTATGAGCGCAACCGCTGGGCCTTGCGCGAGTTCTCGCTGCGCATGGAGGCCGGTGTGCTGGGCCTGGTGGGTCCCAATGGCGCGGGGAAGACCACCTTGCTCAAGATGCTGGCCACCCTGCTGTTGCCTACGGAAGGCCATATTACCTGGAATGGGCAGGATATTGGCCGCCATCCCGAGATGGTGCGCCGCGTGCTGGGCTACGTGCCCCAGGACTTCAGCGTCTACCCGCAGATAAGCGCGCGCGTGTTCCTGCGCTATATCGGTGAGCTTAAGGGACTGCGCGGGGCCCATCTCCGCCGGCGGGTCGAAGCGGTGCTGGAGATGGTCAGCTTGAGCGCGGACGCCGAGCGGCGCTTAAAAACCTTCTCAGGCGGCATGGTACGTCGCCTCGGCATTGCCCAGGCGCTGCTCAACGAACCGCGCTTGCTCGTGCTCGACGAGCCGACCGTGGGCCTCGATCCAGCCGAGCGCGTGCGTTTTCGCGAAATGCTCCCCTCGCTCTCTGGAGAGCGCACCGTCATTTTCTCAACGCACATTATCAGCGATATCGAGGCCACGGCCACCCACCTCGCTCTGCTGAACCGTGGGCGTCTGAGCTGGACGGGCACACCCGAGGCGCTGCTCGCTGACGCCGCCCAGACTCTCTGGACCCTGACCATTCCCCAGACCGAATTCGAGAGCTTGCGTACACACTACCGCGTGAGCAGTGCCATTCCTCGTGGCGGCAGCCTTGAGACGCGCATCGTGGCCATGCATCAGCCACACCCCCAGGCCATCCCGGCCCATCCCACCCTGGAAGAAGCGTACCTGCTCTTCCAGGAAGAAATGGGGCAAGCAGAGAAGGCGAGCAGGGCACCCGCAAGGGATGCCCCTACATCTCATACCCGGCGATCGGCGCTGCCAGACGAATCATCAGATCATTTATGGAACTGACGACGAGCGCGTGTCCCCATCGCCGCGCCAACTCTCCCAGGTCAGAGATGTACGGGCATCCCTTGCGGGTGCCCTGCTCGCCCGCGACACATGAGGGAGTCGCAACTACTCCCTACTCACTCAGCCATCCCGGCTTATGCGCGTGACGGGAGTTTCCGGCATATGTTCAGCAGTTGGCGGGTTGATCAATGGGTAGAAGTTGATCGACCAGCCCATGCCGAAGAACTGCGGAACCAGCACACGCGCCGTATCCTTGTTCCAGAACGTTTCGCGCAGGCGCTCGATGGTCGGCCGGCGAAAATCGTAGGGAATGCCATAGAGCGTTCCATGCCATGTCCGCTCCTCTGGCGGCATTTGCAATTGCTCGCGAATAGCCAACGCCATCAATGTTGCGATCCCGCTGATCACCATCACATCGCCCGCTGTAGGCTGCTTCTTCTTAGGCCTGGCCATGTTCCTTTTTCTCCTTTGCTCTATCAGGCAGCTCGCGTTCAGGCTCTCATCTTTTTCTCGCCTCTTTTCCGCCAGGAAGAGAGAAGAGATTTATAGCCTACAAAAAACCTGCCCTTGCAAACAGCCGCGCTCCTACCCTAAAGAGGTGGGTGGCGCTGGCCTGCTGGGTGGACGATATCACAATGTATGCTGAGACTGAGAGGAAGCGAGAGCCTGTTCCACGATGTACAGCAATTCATCGACATCAAAAGGCTTAAATAAAACGGGGATGCCTTTTTGCGTCAAAATAGGTTCTTGCTCTTTGACATCCTGGAGGGCGGCGGTACAGATCACCACGGAAATATCTTTGGTGGGGCGATGTAATTTCAGTTTCTGCAAGAAGGTCCAGCCCGTCTGACGTCCTTGCGTCAGAAAGTCCAGTAGAATGAGGTCCGGCTGAAGACGTTCAATAGCAGCCACATCTTCAAAGACGATCTCCGCTGTGGTCACGCGATAGTTCCCTTCACCCTCTAAGATCAGACTCATCAACTCTAAAATGGCTGGATCGTCGTCAATAATCAAAATATGGGGTCTGGTCTCGCTCATCGTCTTCTCCTGCACCGTGGCTACTTGCATCCTACGGCGTTATTATAGATGATCCCATCGATAAATAACAAGCAGGTGGGCAAAATGTACCTCGACATCCAGTTCGGCAGAAGGGGAAATGGACATCTGTCGTGCTTGGAGCAGGGCACCCGCCAGCGCCATGCGTTGCTAGACGATAGGGGGCAAGATGTCGTGCTTGGAGCAGGGCACCCGCCAGGGATGCCCGTACATCTCTGACCCGGCAGAGTTGGCGTGGCGATGGGAACACACGCTCGTGGCAGGGTCCAAGGCCGATCAGATCATTCGTATTATATGGTGGTGGAATGGTAAGGTATCATTGAACAAAAACGGATGGAGAGGTAGGGGCGCCGTTTACAAGCCCGCCTGAGCGCCGAAG
>JALYVR010000199.1:0-2706 GCA_030853145.1 Chloroflexota bacterium
ATCTGATCAAATGCGTACAGAAGGCGCGTGTGGAGATCTAGGACCTCGTGCTATATAACGGCACCTCCGGCGAGGCCGTGCTGGCCGACGGCGAGACCGATCTGGGCGTGGTGCTGGTCGATATCGGCGGAGGTACCACGGACATCGCGGTCTACACCGACGGAGCTATCTGGCAGACGGTGGTGCTGCCCATCGGCGGCAACCTGATCACCAGCGACATCGCCATCGGGCTGCGCCTGCCTTTTGCCGTCGCCGAAGAACTCAAGATAACCTATGGTCACTGTAACCCGGCATCCATCGCGGATGACGATATGATCGACCTGATGCAGTTTATGCCAGACTGCAACGACCTGGTGCCGCGCAAATTGCTGGCCGAGATCATCCAGGCGCGCGTCGAAGAGCTGTTTGAGATGGTCCACGATGAGATCAAAAAGTCCGGCTATGACGGCCTGCTGCCCGCCGGACTGGTGCTCACAGGGGGCACGGCCGAGCTGCCGGGCATTCTGGGACAGGCGGGACATATCCTCGACCTGCCTGCTCGGATCGGCGCCCCTCTGGGGCTGCATGGGCTGGCCGACTCTATCAGTCGGCCAGCATATGCCACCTCGGTCGGCTTGCTGCTGTGGGGCCTGACTCATACCTCGCTTCTCTATGAAGAAGAGGAGGAGCTAGAAGAGCTGGGGCCGGGGAGTATTATCGCCCGCATAGGGCGCTGGCTGCGTTCATTTATTCCATAGTGGAGTTTATATAGAGTGTATGTAGGTAAAGGGCGATGAGCGAGAAAGATAGGGACACGGCGAACCTGCCACACGCTATAGACTCGAAAGGGGGCCACGAAATGGTACCAATGGGACAACATCAAGTTGAAGGCTTCGCCCAGATCCGCGTCATTGGCGTGGGCGGTGGTGGCAGCAATGCGGTCAACCGCATGATCGAGGCCAGCATGGTGGGCATTGAGTTTATCGCAGTGAACACTGACGCGCAGGCTTTGCTGCTGACCCAGGCTCCAATGCAGATCCGGATCGGCGACAAGCTGACCCGTGGCCTCGGTGCGGGGGGCAATCCTGGGGTCGGGGCCAAGGCGGCGGAGGAGAACGCGGAGGAGCTATATGAGGCGCTGAAAGGCTCCGACATGGTGTTCATCACCGCCGGCATGGGTGGCGGCACAGGCACAGGCGCCAGCCCGGTCGTCGCGCAGATCGCGCGCGAGGTCGGCGCGCTGACGGTCGGTGTGGTGACCAAGCCGTTCACCTTCGAGGGGAAGAAGCGCATGCTGGCCGCCGAGGAGGGCATCGCCAACCTGAAGCAGCACGTCGATACCCTGATCACCGTGCCCAACGACCGCCTGCTACAGGTCGCGGACAAGCGCACGCCGCTGTCGGAGGCCTTCCGGCTGGCGGACGATGTGCTGCGCCAGGGCATCCAGGGCATCAGCGACCTGATCACGGTACCCGGCCTGATCAACCTGGACTTCGCCGACGTGAAGACGATTATGTCGGCGGCCGGTTCCGCGTTGATGGCCATCGGGGAGGCCACTGGCGATACCCGCGCCATGGACGCCGCCCAGATCGCCATCGCCAGCCCGCTGCTGGATATCGACATCAGCGGCGCGCGCGGGGTGCTGTTCAACATCACAGGTGGCATGGACCTGACCCTGTTCGAGGTCAACGAGGCCGCGGACATCATCAGCCGGGCGGCCCATCCTGAGGCGAACATTATCTTCGGCGCGGTGCAAGATCCACGCTTCGATGGCAAGCTCAAGATCACGGTGATCGCCACGGGGTTCGATAGCGGGCGACCACAGGCGGCGCTGCCTGGGGGACGTGTGGAGTACAATCGGGGTATGTTCTACCAGCAGGCTCCTGCTCCGGTGGGCACCGGCAGCAATGGCATGAATACACCCCCGGTGCGCCAACCGCTGCCCGGCAACATGCCTTATGTGTACAATCCGCTGCCCGCGACGCCAGCGCCCATGAACGCGAATGTCGCGAACCATCCAACTGGGCCGGCGGCCCAACGCCCGGCGGTGCCTGAAAGCGTGCCCATGCGGCAGCAGCCTGTGCGACAGCAACCGATGCCGCCCACGCCCGCGATGCAGGAGGAGACGGGCCGCGCACCCATGGTGCGCGCCGATGCGCGTAATATGGGGGATGTCTACCACAGCGAGTACGATGTGGATACCGAGGCGGACGAGGAGACCGGGGACCACGGACGGCTCCCGGTCCCAGAGCCTGAGGCCCAGCCGCTCCAGCGCCCCAGCGCCGATCAGCGGCCCCAGCGCCCCATCCGGCGCCCGGACCCCAAGGTGCTCGACCTCCCACGTGGCAGCCGTAACGCGCCCTCCGGCGATGTGATCGATATCCCGGCCTTCCTGCGCAAGCGCTAAGGCACTATAGAGCAGAGCGGGGGAGATGGAGCAGTTGCCCATCTTCCCCGCTCTGCTCATATCTTTACCCTGTTACCGTTATCGTCACCGTCACCTGCTGGCTCTGGGCCGTGCTGGCGGGGTCGCTGTCAGAGACCGTCACTACGGCGGTGATCGTTGTGTTGGGGTCAGCCTGCACGACGCTGGGAGCGACGAAGATGCTGGCACTCTGGCCTGGTGGCAGGCTGCCGGCGCTGGGCAAGGCTGGGGCATAGGAGGTTCCGTTACTGTCTTCGCTGATGCTCCAGTTCAGTGTGGCGCTCCCCGTGTTCGTAACCGTG
>JALYVR010000199.1:2716-7965 GCA_030853145.1 Chloroflexota bacterium
TCTGGGCATCAGGGTTTATACCGTACGGCGTTGTAAACGTCATAGAGCTGGCGCTCAAGCCGATGGCCGGCACGGGAGGCGGACTGACGGTTAACGCTACCGGGACCTTTTTCATGCTAGCTCCGTAGGTAAGGGTCACCGTCCCCTGGTAGGAGCCGGGCGTGAGCAAGGCCGCGCTCGCGCTTACATTGACCGGCACCTTCGCGCCCGCCTTAAGATGGCCACTAGCTGGAGAGGGAGTCAGCCACGTTCCACCGCTATTCGTGCTGGCCCTGGCGCTCCAATCGAGCGGCTGACCGCCGCTATTTTGCAGGGTAATAGATTGAGCGCCCGACCCCTGGCCCACGGTCGCGCTGAAATTCAGCGATGGCGGTGATACTACCAGGTTACCCGGCGCGACGATGCTCAAACTCACGCTGACTTGCTGGTTGACGCCTCCCTGGAAATTGATCGCGCCTTGATACACGCCCACAGCCAGTTGCTGGACCTGCATGCTCACGCTTACCGTCGCGCTAGCGCCGGGATCAAGGTGTCCGCTGGCGGGACTGATGCTGAGCCAGGCCGCGCCGTTGCCCGTAGTAACCGCGCTGCTCCAGTCGAGCGGCTGCCCACCACCGTTCTGGATGGTAATCGCCTGGGCCGGCGGATTCTGTCCTGTGCTGGCCGAATAGCTCAGTGACGCGGGCAGCACGCTTAACGTGCCGGGCGCCGCTTTGACGATCATCCTCACCGCCAGTATCTGTGTATCACCGCTTCCCTGCTGGCTAAAGGTGATCGCGCCGCTATAGATCTGCGGCATCAACGTCCCGCGATTGACTATGATCGACACAACCGAGCTGCCGGAGAATGTGCCGCTGCCCGGCGCAATCGTGAGCCAGGCCTGGTTGCTACTGGCCTGCCAGGTGAGCATGCTGCCGCCGCTATTGCCGAGCGTGATACTCTCGCGCGTGATCGCGCCAGGAATGTCCGCGCCAAGATCGACCTGCTTATCAGATAGGCGCAGGCGCGGCGGAGCCGCCGAGGGCTTCGCGATGATAATCGTCGTCGAGACACTGAGCAACTGCTTCTCGTCAGCAGCGTACAACCTGTGCTGTCCGGGCACCCAGGTAGCGGTCACACTCACCTGCACCTCGAAGGCCCCCGCGCCATCGGCGTGTACTCGCAGCGGCTGCCCGCTATCATTGGTGACCGTGACACGGAGATCGCGAGTGAAGTTGATGGCGTCATTCGCGCCAAAGCCGTTGCCCGCTAGCTTGAAGGTATCACCCATGCGCAACTGCGCCGGAGTTGCCGTCAGGGCCGCCATCGCCGCGCTGGGTTCGGGCTTCTTGCTTATAAACATATACGCCACAAAGCTGGCGGTCAGCAGCAACAGCAGGCAGGTCAGAATCAGGAAGGTGGGTATCACGCGCCTCTGCGGCCCCGGCTTCAGCGGAAGATACGACGCCCAGCGCACCGGTGAAGGTGGCAGCGGCGAGGGTGGCGGGAGCACGAGCCGGGACGGCGCTGGCGGCGTAGGAGACTGCGCCCCGGCCGGAAGTAGGATAATTTTTTCCGGCTCTTTCTGGGCCGCACGCGGCTGCTCAGAGTCTATGGTACCAGTTCTCCCGCTCGCGGACGGCGCCACCGGCATCAGGCTTGACTGGTACGGTTGATCTTCGGGATGCAGCCCCGAATGGTGCCCCACACGGTGTGACGATGCTGGCGGGATCGAGCGCCTGGTCGCGCGCGTCCTCCCCTGCGAGTTCCTGGGGAGCGAAGGTGTGAAGGAACGCCCGCAACGGTTGCAAAATTCCGCATCCGCAGGTGCTAGCTTACGGCAATAGACACAACGTTTCGTACCCATAACGTATAGCCGGGACGGAAAGCCCCTCACAGGCCCCCTAGCCCCTTCCTCCTTGACCAGTGGCGAGAGATCAGCGGCAGCTCCTACACGGGCTTGTCAACCGCGCCCCTACCATCTACACCTTACCATATATATACGTGGAAGAGGGTGATTTTTCAAACGCGCGATTTTGTATGCTACTGGTAACAACGCTGTTCTATGCTATATCTCTATGCGTAGTTTAACATAACTGACAAGCTGAGCGCTATGAGAGGCCTGGCCGTTAGGAGGCAGACGTGGAGGGCGTAGGCTAGCGGCGTCCTCTCCCCTTCCCCTGCCAACATCCTCGCATCTTCATCCCCCCGCCGGAAATGTAGGGGCGACCCCTCGCGGCATTCGTTGGTACTAAATCATACGTCGAATCGTCCGAGGGGAAGCTCTATCGGCCTTGGAACAGGGCACCCGCAAGGGATGCCCGTCCATGTCATACTCTGCGAGCGGCGCTCTCATTCCTCTCACCCGATTGGCAATAGGTTGTGTATGAGTGCTTCTCCCCATCGCCGCGCCACCTCCACCTGGTCAGAGATGGACGGGCGATCCCTCGCGGTCGCCCTGTTTCCACACGACATATGATGGAGTATCAATGAATGTCCCTCGCGGTCGCCTTGCTCCAATGCCCCACGTCGCCCCTTCTGTCGGATCGCCCCCCTATTAAGTATTGACGAATGCGCTCCCCTGCCTCCTACGATGGATGTCGCATCCCTTGTTTCGTGTACGGGCGCCGCTGGCCTGCGCCCTACACGCCTGCGCCCCTATCCGACCGCCGTCCAATGCGCAGCGCTAGCAAGATGGCGAAGGAGATGGCCAGCAAGACGACGGAGAGGGCGACAGCGGATTCCAGGTCGCTTTCGGCGGCCAGGTAGACGGCGATGGGCATGGTCTGGGTGATGCCGGGGAAGCTGCCGGCGAAGGTGATGGTGGCGCCCAGCTCGCCGAGCGCGCGCGCCCAGCTCAGCCCCATACCGGTCAGCAGGGCCGGGCGGATCAGCGGCAGCACCACACGCCGGAAGGCGTAGAGCGGGGAGGCGCGCAGCGTATAGGCCGCCTGCTCATAGCGCTGGTCCAGTTGCTCAAGACCGGCGCGGGCGCTGTTGATGAAGAAAGGCGAGGAGACGAAGATCTGCGCCATGATCACCGCGACTGTGGTGAAGGGGAGGCTGATGCCCAGCGGGCTGAGGTAGCGGCCGATCAGCCCCACACGCCCGAAGGTGAGCAGCAGCGCGACCCCCGCGACAACCGGCGGGAGCACCGTTGGCATGGTGACCAGCGTTTCCAGGAAGGCGCGACCGGGGAAGCGCATCCGCGCCAGCACATAGGCCACAGGCAGGCCAAAGAGCACGGCAAGCAGCGTGCTGACCGACGTTGTGACGAAGCTGAGTTGCAGCGCCTGCAGCACCTCCGGCCGCTGTATGGTAGCCCAGAGGAGCGCTGGCGGCTCGCGCAGCAGCAGCGCCGCCAGCGGAATACCCAGGAAGAGCAGGAAGCTGCCTGCCAGCAATCCTACAAGGACCCTGACGGGCCAGCCGGTCCAGTTCCTGAATGCGTAGACCTTCTTCAGGGTGATAGGATTCTGTCCCCTCTGGCGCGCGCTAGGCATCTTTGCTGATAAAATGATACTTTGTCAGGATTGCCTGTCCCTCTGCCGAAAGTATGTACTGCACAAACGCCCCGGCCTCGGTGGCATGAGACGAATTCTTGACTACGGCCAGCGGATACGCAGCGACCACGTTGAACGTATCGGGAATATCGATGACCTTCACCTTGCCGATGACAGCGGCCGTGACATCCGTGCGGTACACAAAGCCAGCATCAGCCTCGCCCAACTGCACTTTCTGCACCACCGCCTTGACGTTATCCTCCTGCGACACAATATTGGCCAGGACAGCGCTCTTGTAGGCGGGACCATAATCGGGCGATCCTGCTAACTTGTCCAGCACCTGGCGGCTATACTTGCCAGCCGGCACCGTCACGGCACCAATGACGATCTTCACGCCCTTCTTTGCCAGGTCCTTCAACGAGGTGATCCCCGCCGGATTGCTGGCAGGCACAATCACCACCAACCTGTTCTTCGCAAAGACCTGTGAGGCTGTCACCAGGCCGGCCGCGCTGGCTTTCTGCATATTCGCCAGGTCCGCCGAGGCAAAGATATCAGCCGGCGCGCCGTTCGCAATCTGCTGCTCCAGCACCTGCGAACCTGCGAAGTTGTAGGTAATCTTCACATTAGGATGTGATTTCTGGTACTGGCTAGCCATCGCAGTGAACGACTCCTGGAGCGAGGCAGCCGCAAAGACATTGAGCGTCACGGCCGACACTGATGCCGATGGCGACGCGGTTGGGGCCGTCGCCGTGCCACCACAGGCCGCGAGCAAGAGACAGCACACCAGGAGAAGAACACGCAGAGGATGTTTCACACAGGCCTCCTTACATAGTTAGAAACAATGATAATTTTTAAAGTGAGTATTCACCAGTTGAGTATAGAGGAGAAAACGTAAGGCTGTCAAGTGTGATGCCGCAGCTAGAGTTATCCACATATTCTACTATAATATGTGGATAACTGCTAATAAATGTGGATAAAGGCCTACGCAATACGCTCAATGAGGGCCAGAGGGACAACAAGGGCGGAACCATCTTCCAGGTGCAAGCGGGCGGCACGGGCGCGAATGCCGGAAGGGAACGACAGGCGGTGTATCGAAAGGTAGCTGATCTGACCGAGGGCGCCCTCGTGCGCGCCACTGCACACCCGCACATGCGCTCCAGGCACAAGAGCGGGGTCGGGTACGACAGGATGCCAGTTATTGTGGCCTTCCTCGTCAGGCAGCGAGATAAGCAATTCGGGGAATATGCAGCGGCGTACGGAGGTTGCGCCAGAGAGCAGGACTATCGAGCCCAGGCGCTTACTCAGCACGTTCATGGTGCGCGCGGGCATCGCCAGCATCCCCAGACCCTCGGTGAGCAGAATAGTGATGGGTGGCAGATGTTCCTGGGCCAGCTCGATGTTGGCGCTATCGATGAGGGCCACAAGATCGGTGCGCAAGAAGCCCTCCAGGTCGCGTGCGGCAATACTGCTGGCAATGATACCGGGGATACCCGAACTCAGCGCGAAGCGCAGCAGCGCGAAGGTCAATGGGCCGGGAATAAGCAAGATAGCGCCCGGCGGGATGCGCGGCTGCTCCTGACCTCTGCTCGATGTTTGCCAGAGCGTAAGGATGCCTGCTACCTGGTTCCCCGCGCCGACCGCGCCCTGGATGGCCAACGCGTGGCTTTCGATGACCACACCTCCGCGCGGGGTAACATCGATCACACGCCCGCGCAGACCCGCCGGAATGGTTTCATTGCCGAACGGTATGGCGGCAGCGCTATCATC
>JALYVR010000200.1 GCA_030853145.1 Chloroflexota bacterium
CGGGTACAATCAGCACCTCCAGGCCAGGCTCATCCTCCAGCCTCTCCAGCGCCAGGGTGGCCACGCCAGCAATCAGCAGCGGCTCGTCGCCCGAATGGATGTAACGATAGCCATGCTGCTGAGCTAGAGACTCGCAATACAGGCGAGCCTCATCGAAGCTCGCACCATGAAAGAGCACCTCTGCCCCCATACCCTGCATAGCAGCTACTTTGCCAGGATTGGCCCCTTCAGGCACAATGATGCGCGCACGAACACCAAACAAGCGGGCGGCAAAGGCCACCGACTGGCCATGATTGCCGGTAGAGGCGGCGATCACGCCCTGTTCGCGCTCCTGCGGCGTGAGTTGCGAGATCAAATTGACGCCGCCGCGCACTTTGAAGGCCCCAATGGGTTGGTAGTTCTCGTGCTTAATATAGACACGAGCATCGAGAAGGTCGTTCAACGCCGGGTAGCTATACAGAGGCGTGCGCGCAAGGTAGGGTCGAATCTGGCGCCGCGCCAGCAGTACATCTTGAAACGTGGGTGTATTCATTGTTGATAATCCATTTGCTGCCGAATGCGCTCTCTGGCCTCGCAGCCAGCCAGCTTCTCACATAGATAGAGGCCAAGGTCAATCGATGAGGTAACGCCTCGCGCGGTAATCACTTCACCCTCGTCAACCACGCGTTCGTCCACTACCAAAGTACAATATTTCTGGAGATCCGCGAATGCCGAGCGATGGGTGGTAGCCCTTCTGCCCGCCAGGAAACCGGCCGCGCCCAGTAAAAGCGCGCCTGTACATACCGAGACTTTCAGCGGGCAGGGGGCCGCGCTCCCGATCCACGCGATGAAACCGGCATCGTCTACCAACGTACGGGTACCAGGCCCCCCTGGCACAATGACTATATCGTAGGCGCCCAATGGCTCACGTATCTGAGTCGGCACAATACGCAGCCCATCAAGTTCGTGGACAGCTTCAGTATAGGCACAGATATCCCAGCTCAAATCAGGAATGTACCCATAGCGTTTCAGACGCACAAGGGGATCATAGGTACCGATGAAGTCCATCGTTGTCATACCATTAAAGATCACAAAGGCTATGTGCATACTTGTCGCTCCTTGTATCTATGCCTCATGCGTTTTTGCATTACTTTTATGATAACCTGAAAGTAGCAAAAACTCATCAGCCAAAGTTGGCAGAAGCATCATAATTGGTTGGAAATGCCCTTATGTATTTACAACAGAACTGGGAACACCTACTGCAAGCATGTGGCATCGAACCAGCGGTAGGCCAACAAGCCTTCAGCGCGCTCATTACAGCCTATGCAAGCGCAGGCCGTTTTTATCATACACTCAATCACATTCAAGCCGTCCTGGAAAGCATCACATCGCTATGTACACTGGCGCGCGACCTTCCGGCGCTACAGTTCGCAGCCTGGTTTCATGATAGCATCTACGATACTCACGCGGCAGATAACGAGGAACGCAGCGCAGACTATGCTGAAATACTATTGAAAGACCTGGGTGTTTCCTCAGCTACTATAGATACCACTAAAAGGCTGATAGTATGCACAAAAGATCACCAGGCAACACCAGATGATAGCGATTGTCATATCCTTCTCGACGCAGACCTGGCTATTCTGGGTGCCTCAGCCACGCACTACGATCTTTATAATAAGGCTATAAGAAGAGAATATGCCTGGGTGCCGGAAGAGGACTACCGGGCAGGAAGGGCAGCGATATTGCGGCATTTTTTACAGCGAAAGCAAATTTACTGGACTCAGCCCATGTTTGGAACACTGGAAGAACGCGCCAGACAGAATATGCAGGCAGAAATAGACCAGCTTACCAGATGATATACCGCCACCGCGATCTCATCTGAAACGAAAGGATTCTCTTGCCAAAGACAACGCTTCGTGCTATTCTCGTACACACGTCCTAAATAGGGGATTTTATTTGAGCAAAGGGGATGTTCCGTGATGGCGGATGAGAGCAGCGACGGCGGGCCGCAACGAGGCACACTCCTGCGGCGCGCACACGAACTATTGGAGAGCCTGGGCCAGCCAGCCGGCGAGGATGTTCTTGTACAGCATCTCTTTGGAGCGAGCGGGCAGACAGCCGGGGGCGCGCTCTGGAAGACCCTCCTGCGCCAGACACTGGGCAGCTCAGCGCTTTTCGAGCAAACTGACGAGCACACGTGGCAGCTCAGCGCCTGGCGCAGCACACACCAGACGCTCGACGAGATTGATTTTGTGATCCTGGATACCGAAACGACCGGGCTGCGCCCCGGACCAGACCGTGTCATCGAGGTAGCGGGCATCCGACTGCGCGGGGGCGAAGCTGTTGACGCGTTTCAAAGCCTGCTCAACCCTGGACGCCGCCTGCCGCCGTTCATCGTGCAGTTCACCGGCATCACCCAGGAGATGCTCACGGAGGCCCCCAGCGCGCAGGAAGTGCTGCCGGAATTTCTGCGCTTCATCGAGGGGGCCATCATTGTGGGACACAATGTGGGCTTCGATATCGGCTTTCTGGCCCACGAAGCCCAACTCCTGGGCCGCGTCTTTCCCCTCGATGGCCTGGATACCATCCCCCTGGCGCGGCGCTTCCTGCCCAACCTGCGACGCTTCAAGCTCGATATGGTCGCGGAACACCTCAAGATCCCCACGGCGAACTGGCACCGCGCCATGGGGGATGCCAGGGTCACGGCGGCCGTCTTCGCGCGCCTGCTCGAACTGGCCCGGCAGCAAGGGATACACACGCTGGGCCACCTGCGCCGCCGCCTGCAACTCCCGGTCGCCTGGAGCGGCGACATCGCAGATGCCGGCCTATCCAGGCAGGTCGATCAGTGGCGGGCCGACGGTAAACTGGCCTCGCGCGCCGGGATCACCACGCGTCCGACCGGCAGTCTGCTACTCAACGCGGCCTGGAAGCGCGACTTTCCCACGAAGCCCGGCGTCTACCTGATGAAGGACGAGCACGGGCAGGTGATCTACGTGGGCAAGGCCAAATGCCTGAAGGACCGCCTGGCCTCGTACTACAGCCATCCCCTGGGCTATACGCGCAAGATGGACGGACTCCTGCAGAGCGTGCGCGAGATCGAGACGCGCGTGCTCGGCTCAGAACTGGAGGCACTGCTGGTGGAATCGCAGCTCATCAAGCAGTTGCAGCCTATCTACAACGTGCAATTGCGCAACTATGAGCACTACCCCTTCATCAAAGTAGACGTGCAGCATCCATTCCCGCGCGTCTACTCCACACGTGATGTCGCCGCCGACGGCGCGCGCTATTTCGGTCCCTTCCGCAGCGGCCGCATCGTCAACATGACCATCGAAGTGGTGCAGAAAGTCTTCCCTGTACGCACCTGCCTGCGCTCCCTGCCGCCGCAGGCCAAAGCCTCCGAGCCCTGCCTGCGCCTGCACCTGGATCGCTGTTCCGGTCCCTGCACCGGCAAGGCCGACCAGGCGGAGTATCAGCGCGTGATCGAGGAGGTCTGCGCCTTCCTGGGAGGAGAGCGCGAGGACCTGGTGGACCGCCTGCGCCGGCAGATGCTGGAGGCCTCACATCACATGAACTACGAGCGCGCCGCCTGGCTACGCGATATCATTCGCAGCGTCGAAGAGGTGCTGATCGGACAGCAGATCATCACGGGCGCGGTCGAGTCCAACAACCTGTTCATCGTCTATCCTTCGGCGGCCGAGGGACACGACGAGGTCTTCTTGATTCGGCATGGCCGCCTGCTGAAGCAACACAGCGTCCCCCACAAGCGAGAGGTCATGGTGGCAACCGTGCGCGAGCTACTTACAATAGCCAGCGGGCTAGGAGCGCCGCCCGACATCGTGGGCAAGGCCGAGGTGGACCAGATCAATATCATCAGCCGCTGGATTCACCGTCATAGCGATGACCGCGCCTTCTTCCCCTTCCAGCACGCATTGGTTGATGAGGACGAGACGGAGCGGCTGACAGCACACATGTGGCACGACATCTGCGCGATCCAGCCTGCCGCAAGGGCTACCACGCTGGACGATTTCGCTGAAATCGTGTAAGGTTAGGGTAGCCAGCGCCTCGCGGAAGCAAGTGGCTCACCCGCGACGCCAGCAATGCAAGCGATAGATATCCGGAGGAATGATCTCAATGCTACTTTCCGACAAGCGGATCATGGAAGAATTTGAAAGCGGCAACATCGTTATTGACCCGTTCAATCCCCAGCAACTGGGCACGAACTCCTACGACTGCCGGCTGGGCGAGTGGTATTTCCAGGGCGACGCCAACGTCGAAGTGATCCACATCGATAACCGGGCGGAGATCCGGGGCTACTGGGGCGAGCCACGGCAGGCCAGGGAGCGGCAGATCGCCATTCGCCCCGGCACAACCATCCTAGCACACACGCAGGAGGTCATCGGCGGCCACAATGGCTACCTGGCGAAGATGTACGCGCGCAGCACGGTCGCGCGCTCTGGCCTCTCGGTCTGTCGCTGCGCAGGCGTCGGCGACGTGGGCTACATCAGCCGCTGGACAATGGAGATCAGCAACCACACGCAGACGACGATCTGGATACCGGTAGGCTTCCGCATCTGCCAGCTCACCTTCGAGTTCGTCGGCCCGACGCTCAAAGAGTATCGCGGAAAATATGGCCGCGCTATCCAGCAGTGGACGCCGGAGGATATGCTGCCTAAGCCCTATCTGGACTGGGATTACGAGATGTATAGCACGAACGGCAACGGCAAGCAAGCTATGAGTGTGGGCGAGAGGATCACATCTGAATCGTCAGGCACATAGCAAGCGTGCATTGCCATCACGCTGTAGTTAGGCCAGATCTACGAGTGATGCTGGCTAGCGCTTCAGCGGCATATCCGAGCGCCGCAGCCAGCGGTTGTCGTAATAGACATAGCTATCCTCGATCTCGAAGAACGAGTCGGTCAGCTCGCTTGACTCCCAGGCGCAGGTGGTGCCTACCTCCTGATCGATCTTGCGAGCCAGGTAATCAAGAACCATAGGACCGTCGCGCAGATCAACGCCGGGGAAGCCGGCCTCGTCGATCTCACCATCGTGCTCTACCGGCTCGCCTGCGCGCGTGCCACGTATGACATAATACACATACATGAAGTTTCTCTCCCTCGCCTGCTGCATGAGCGGCTCGGACGCGCTCACATGCACTATCATACCGCGCTAGCAGGCCAATCGCAAGGGAGTGCCACTTCGGCCCCGGAAAATCAGCGACATCGCATCACCACGAATTGACGAACGCTTGCGTAACGAACATGTTCGTGATATACTATCCGCATGACAACACACAAACATCATCCGACTCCTCGAAGCCGCCGCGAACGTCCGGCGAAACCAGCGTTGACGCGGCAGGGCATCATCGATGCCGCGCTGACAATCCTGCGCGATGAGGGTCTCAACAAGGTCACCATGCGTCGCATCGCGGAAGTGTTGGACACTGGGCCAGCGTCGTTGTACGTCTATGTGCGCAATACCGCAGATCTGCATACGCAGATCCTCGACGCCCTCCTGGCTGCGGTCAGCGGATCGCCCCCGACAGGGGGAACGTGGCGCGACCGATTGAAGCAGTTGCTGGAGCACTACGCGCTCGTTCTCTTTGAATACCCAGAGATCGCTCGGATGACCTTAACGACACATCCGAGTGGCCCGAACTACCTTGCCCTGGTTGAGCATATCCTCACCCTCTTGCAAGAGGGGGGAATGCCGGACCGGGAGGCTGCGTGGGCGGTTGATCTGCTGCTGCTGTACGCGACAGCGAACGCTGCCGAGCACAGCACGCGCGAGTCCTCATTCCAGGCTGCTGCTGAGGATTCGGCCCTCGCGGAAATCATTGCTACTGTTGACGCGAGGATATACCCCCATGTCGCACGACTCGGCGGCGAGCTTCTGTCCGGCAGCGGTCCTGCCCGTTTCCGGTGGGGCATCGACGTTTTCCTCGCCGGGGCACTCAGTGCTCCTCGCGCATTCACACAACACGAGGAAGCATGACCTCACTCACGCGCACAGGCTTCATACAAGAGCGCAAGATCGCTCTCATTGTCATTCACGATTCACACATGAATGACAGAAAGGAATCATGCTGTTGGAACAACCTATGACGATTATTGGTGCTGGCCTTGGTGGCCTCACCCTTGCCAGTATCCTGCACAGGCACGGTATTGACGCCACGCTGTACGAACTTGAGGCATCGCCGAGTGTCCGTCATCAGGGCAGCATTCTGGACATGCACGAAGAATCCGGCCAGCGTGCCTTACGGAAGGCTGGACTGTTTGAGGCATTTCGCAAAATGGTGATCCCAGCGGGCGACGAGATGCGTCTTCTTGACAAGAACGGAACCGTTCACTGGCAAGATAGTGGTGACGATACGCGACCGGAGATTGATCGCGGGGCCTTGCGTGAGATCTTGCTTCAATCCCTGCCAGCTAACTGCATTCATTGGGGAAGCAAAGTGACCACTGTCGTCAAACGGGAAGGGGGAAGACAGGAGGTCAGACTGGCGAATGGAGAGACGTTTACAACAGCGGTAGTGATCGGCGCGGATGGAGCCTGGTCAAAAGTCAGGCCGCTACTTTCAGACGCACAACCAATCTACTTAGGCATCTCACTGGTTGAAACGCATCTCCTTGACGTCGATACGCGTCATCCTGGGGTCGCAGCCCTGGTTGGTCGCGGCTCGATGTTTGCGCTCTCCAACGAAAAGGGTCTGGTTACGCACCGCGACGGTGATGGACGGATCACCGTCTATATTGCGCTCAAGACCCCTGAGCAATGGGTGACTTCCAGTGGGATCGACTTTCGCGATACGAAGGCAGCCAGGCGGCACTTGCTCACCCACTTTGCTGACTGGGATGACCCGTTACGTGCGCTGATCACCGAGGATGATACCGAGCTTGTTCCTCGCCCCATCTACGCGTTGCCCGTGGGACACCGCTGGGAACGTATCCCAGGAGTCACGTTGCTTGGCGATGCCGCGCACTTGATGTCGCCGTTTGCTGGCGAGGGTGCCAATCTTGCTATGCTGGATGGGACAGAGTTAGCAGAAGCGCTTCTTGCTCACCCGGACAACGTGGAAACCGCTCTCGCGTCGTATGAAGCAGCCTTATTCCCTCGGAGCGAAACTGCGGCCGCTGAATCCAATAGCAACCTCAACATCAGCTTCCGTGCCGATGCGCCTCAAGGCATGCTTGATCTGATGATTCAGCATACCCACCAGGCAAGGTAAGCAACGAACTGGATCCGTCCTGGGGTGGCTCTACATACTTCTCCATCTCAATATACAAAAAAGGGACAACAAGGGTCTGGCACACTCTTGGTGATTCCGCCCGCTTGCTACTGATGTATCGAGAGATCGTTCTACAGGAATACATCCACTTTTGTAGAAGGATGTCATCAAGCGTATGGACGTGCAGCCAGCGTTGGCCTTGCCCAATGGAATAGAAGTGAGAGGGATCAAGGTGATTGATACGGTCCTCACCATCAGAGCCGTTTCGACTCAGACATGCCCTTGCTGCCCGCTTTGTGGCACACCAGCTTCGCGTGTGCATAGTCGCTACACGCAAAGGCTCACAGACCTGCCATGTGGCGGGCAGCAGGTCTGCATGCAGATACAAGTACGGAAGTGTTTTTGTGAGGTGAGTACTTGTGCGAGGAAAATCTTTGTGGAGCGCCTCACGGCCTTTGTTGACGTCTTTGCGCGTGTCACTCGACGTCTGTATCAGATGGTGCAGGTTCTTGGCCTCGCTACTGGCGGCAGGCTTGGAGTTCGCCTCACGGATCGCTTGGGAATACAGACTTCGCGCCAGACTATTCTCCGGCGCATCATGGCATTGCCAACCGATCCAGTCGGCCAGGTCGTCGAGCTTGGCATTGATGATTTCTCATTCCGGCGTGGGCGCAGGTTCGGCACGATTCTGGTCAACGTGCAAACGCGCCAAGTGATCGACGTTTTAGCTGACCGCAAAGCCGAAACCTCAGCGA
>JALYVR010000201.1:0-6860 GCA_030853145.1 Chloroflexota bacterium
TGCCTCGCCCGCGTGGCCAGACACGCGGGCGAGGCAAGCCATCGCCCCTACGCGGGTCACGGGCGTCGTGGCTTACGTGGTAGAGGTCTGCTCTTCCGCCGTCTTGCGCATAGTGGGGAAGAGGACCACGTCGCGAATGGACTCCTGGTCCGCCATGAGCATGGTCAGGCGGTCGATGCCGATGCCCACACCACCGGTGGGGGGCATGCCGATCTCCAGGGCTTCCAGGAAGTCTTCGTCGAGCACCTGGGCTTCGCTGTCGCCCTGAGCGCGTTGGCGCGCCTGGTCCTCGAAGCGCTGGCGTTGATCGAGCGGGTCGTTGAGTTCAGTGAAGGCGTTGCCGGCCTCCAGCCCGCCATAGAAGAACTGGAAACGCTCGACCAGGCCCGCCGTATCCCGGTGCTGCTTGGTCAGCGGCGAGACATCGAGCGGGTAGTCGATCAGGAAGAAGGCCTGTCGCAGCGCGGGCACGCCTGAGCGCAGCATGGCATCCTTTAGAGCGTCGATCAGGCGCCCGCGTCCCAGGGTTGGATCTACCTCGTAGCCCTGCGCGCGCATCTCCGCTCCCAGGCTCTCCCGGTCGGGGAAACGCGTGACATCGATGCCAGTGTATTCCTCAATCGCCGCTAGCAGAGGAATACGTGGCCAGGGTGGTGTGAGATCCACCTCAGTTCCCTGGTACATGACGCGAGGCGTCCCCTTGACTTCTAGAGCGATAAAATGCACCATCTCTTCAATCAGCTTCATGATGTCTTTATAGTCGGCATAGGCCTGGTAGCATTCCATCATCGTAAATTCAGGATTATGGCTGCGATCAATGCCCTCATTGCGAAAAACACGCCCGATTTCATAGACCCGCTCAAACCCGCCCACGATTAAACGCTTGAGATAGAGTTCCACCGCGATACGCAGATAGAGGTTGCGATCCAGGGTATTGTGGTGTGTGGTGAAGGGTCGGGAGGTGGCGCCGCCGTAGAGCGGCTGCAACACCGGCGTCTCCACCTCGATGAAGTCATGCTCATCCAGGTAGCGGCGCATGGCTGTGACCACGCGGCTGCGCGTGACAAATACTGACTTAACCTCGTCGCCATTGGCGATCAGGTCCAGGTAACGCTTGCGCTGGCGAATCTCTTTGTCCTCCAGCCCATGATACTTCTCTGGCAGCGGTCGCAGGCCCTTGGCCAGCAGCCGGTAGTCGCGCACATGCAGCGTGCGCTCGCCTGTGCGCGTCACAAAGAGGAAGCCGCTGGCCTGCACAAAGTCGCCGATGTCCAGCAGCTTGAGCGCGCGATAGGCCTCTTCTCCGATATCGTTGATGCGGAAGAAGAACTGGATACGGCCCGTGCCATCCTCGATATGCGCGAAGGCGATCTTGCCCATCTCGCGCATAGTACGAATGCGTCCCACCAGGGTGAACGCGCCCTCCGCCCCCTGCCATTCATCAAAATGTTGCAGCACCTCCGCGATGGTATGTGTGCGCTCCGCCTGGTGGGGATAGGGGTCGATCCCCTGCTCCCGCAACGTTTGCAGACGCTGCACGCGCATGCTTCGTTCGTCCGACATAATTACACAGAAACTCCTTACAATAGTGTTATGAGTGCGCTATTCGCCGCCTATTGTAACAAAGTTTGGCTCCAATGGATAGGGCCTCCCTTGCTGAACCTCAACCCGCGTAGAGGCGAGGCATTGTCGGCGGGCAAGAGGAGCCGAAGCCATCGCCCCTACGCGGATCTAAAACCTCCTCACCTCAATTGTGCTGCCGTGCTTTGCATCAGTTGTGTTGTTCCCGATGGCAATATACCGGTTGTTCCCTGAGAGCGAGAGACGGTCGCCCTGATAGGTAGCGTGCAGCTTCCCCGTGAGGGGATCATACACGGCCAGGCACTGCTGACATTTTGAGCTTCCAGACGCCGCGTATGTATCATTATGCAACCATAACCAGTTAGCCTCGCCAACATCCAACCCAAGTTGCGAGACTTTTCGTCCCGTCATGATATTCCATATCTCAATCGGTTGCCCCTTATGCTGAGCTATCAGGAACTTGCCGCCGTCAGATGGCAAGGCCCAGTCAGCGCTATTTTTGAGGGCGAAGTTGATGACGATGTGGCCAGTATCCGCATCCCATACCTGCGCGCTGGTATCATCACGGAAGAAAACATACCTACCATCAGCGAGCCAGAGCGGTTGCTGCAATGTGGCACTGGTAGCATTAGCCGATACTACTACTTGAGCGTGGAAGGTGTGAAGCACTCGCAGGCTGTTGGTATCGCGTATCTGTACTGTGTTGGCGTTTTTATTGAATGTTATGATCTGCTGACCATTGGGTGACAGAGGCGCTGTCTGGACCGTTCCCAAAGAAGCCGTCATCTCCATCGACGGAGACTCGGCAATGCTGCGAATTTCGCGTCCTGTCTCGGAATCCCATATCTGTATGTTTGATGCGCAACATCCACTCTTATCAGAAGATACCGTAAGCATGAGCCTTTTTCCATCAGGGGACCATGACAAAAATTCTATGTCTTTGGGGCTGCTGAGGACATCACTGCTCACGGCCAGCTTCTTGGCATGTATATCCCATATACGTATCCTGTTGTCAGTCGATAGATAGGCAAATTGCCTGCTATCAGGAGAAAATGGCCCCATTAGCAAGATCCGTCGTGTAGAAGAGACCGCTGTATCAGCACTGTGCCATTGGTAGACAGGCTCGATTTCTCCCGTGAGGATATTTCCTAGACTTAACGAGTTTTCCTGCCCGCTGGTGGTGTCTATCAACGCATATCTCCCATCCGGCGAACTGTAGAACCCTACATTGTGTGTCTGATCGTTGGGCGACGAGAAAGATAGCATCTGTTTCACCTGTCCGGTGACACTATCCCATACCAGAAAGCGGTACTTCTGGAGATTGTTCTCCAAATTTTGGAGCAGCGCGAATGTCATATATCGTCCATCCGGCGTCCAATTCGGGTTGTTGTAGAGCGCCTCCCCCGGACGTGCCGTGTATGTAAACAGCGGCTTTCCCGTTGCGTCGGGCTGGTTATGGGGCAGTCTGGTGACAACGAGCCAGGCGATGATCAGGCTTGCCACAAGCGCGACCGCCAGCCCTGCCTCGATGATATGTTGTAGCCGTGGGAATGTGCGTCTCCGTGGTAAGGGTGTCGCAAAAGCCTGCTTCCATCCTGGCCGGGCCTGCTCGCTGCGCTCAAGCTGGGAGGCCACGCGTGACCAGACCTGCGTGATATCAGGAGGCTCCCCGTAGTGCTGCTGGTAGTGCTGCTGGAGATGTTGTTCCAGGTTGTTATCGCTCTGTTCTGTGGTCATCGATCCTTCTCCTTGTGTGGGGCCACTGAGAGTTGCGTAACCTGGAGTTGTGCTCGCAGGCTGCCCAGGGCGCGATGCAGGCGCGATTTTACGGTACCCAGCGGCGTGCCGGTCACCAGCGCGATCTCGTCGAGGTCCAGGTCGGCGAAAAAGCGCAGTTCAAGCACGCGTTGTTGCTCGCTTGAGAGCGGCGCCAGCATGGTTCGTACCTCGGCGCCCGTTTCCATGGCGAGCAGGTGTTTGTGTATGTCATCGGCGCCGGCCAGTTCGTTCGCATCCACATTATCGAGTGGTGTCGTAGGCACGTTACGCCTGCGAGCGACCATGTGGCAGCGATTGGCGACGAGTGTCAGGAACCAGGGCCGGAAGGGTCGGGCGAACTGGAAGCGCGGCAGACCGCGCCAGGCATCAACCCAGGCCTCCTGTACCGCGTCCTCGGCCGCTGCGTGATCAGTAAGCAGCACGCGTGCCGTCCGCCATGCCAGGTCGCTATACAGCTCAACAAGTTGCTGGAAGGCCCTATGATCGCCCCTTTGCGCGCGCTGGATGATGTCGTCCTCCATCCGCGTTTCTCCCAATCTTTCTTTCATACGTGAAAAGTGCTTTTCATAAGAGTGTATGCGCGGTCGAGGTGAAAAGTTCCCGCTGTGCTCTCGATTGATTTGCGTGGAATGATCTTTTGCGCCTTAGCAAAGGGTAATTTTTTAACGAGGGTAGGGGCGCCGTTTACAAGCCATGATTGATACAAAATCCTATTTTCCATCGCCCAAAGTGAAGCTATGTCGTCTTGGAACAGGGCGACCGCAAGGGATCGCCCCTACATCTCTGACTGGGTGGAGATGGCACGGCAATGGAGGACAAGCGCCCATGCCCGATCCGATGTTTCGTCTGGGAGCGCTGATTGCGGGGTATGAAATGTAGGGGCGATTCCTTGCGGTCGCCCTGTTCCAAGGCTGATACATGATGGAGGAACAATTTCTGCGCTGGGCCACTCGCTGGCGAGCAGCCCTGCGCGTCTACATCGTTTCCTGTGGATGCGAAAGCCACTGAGAGGAATGGGGGCAGCGGCTTTCGCGTTCGCATATGTCAGGGGGGAGATGCGTTACTCCATGGAGAGGATCGTGTACTCTTTCACACCGCCGGGCGTGGACACCATCACCGTGTCGCCGACCTTGTGGCCCAGCAGAGCTTTGCCGACGGGAGATTCGTTGGAGATTTTTCCGTTGCTGGGGTCGGCCTCGAAGGCGCCGACAATGCTGTAGCGGCATTCGCGATCATCGTTGCAGCGCAGTTTCACAATTGTGCCAAGCGAGACCACATCTGTTTCAATCCTGTTGATCGTCTTGGCGGTTGCCAGCATTTGCTCTAGTTCGAAGATGCGGCCCTCCAGGCGCACATACTCGCTCTTGGCCTCCTCGTAGGCCGCGTTATCGATCACGTCGCCGCCTTCTTTGGCGTCATGCAGGTAGCGGGCAACCTCCGTCCGTTTCACTGTGCGTAAGAAATCCAACTGGCTCGCGACACGCTGTTTACCATCATCGGTGAGAAAGACGCTCTGTGTCTCCATCCTGTGTTTCCCCTTCATTCGTGCGGGGGGAGGTGCCTCCTCCGCCCATTCTTAAAATACCGGCCCTCCCCTTACCAGGAGTGCAGGCGATCACCAGGTGGAATGTCCAATATCCCCCCAGGTGATGCTTACAAGTTCACCTGAATGACGACGAAGTAACAGCTCTCCGCTATCATCCACATCCTCCGCGATACCATTGATCAGTTGTTCTCCTTGTCGCACCTGGATGGGGCGGCCAAGGGTTGATAAGGAGCTTCGCCATCTTTCCCGAATCCACCGGGAGAGCGATCCATACGACGATGCCACTGTCGAGTTGTCCAGGGCCTCCTCTTGCAGCGCGAGATAGTCTGTCTCGATGTGCTGGAGAAGGCGAGCAATAAACAGCTCACGCCCCACTCTCTGGCCACACTCGCTTTCAAGGGTTGTCGCCATCGTGTGCGACGCTGCCTGCGTAGTCTGTAGGGTGTGACGCTGATTCGTTGTGCGCTCATCTTGCGAGCGCACGGACGAGAGAGCCGTTCCTACCTGCAAATCTTTACTACGCCCGTATACGTTTACCCCGATGCCAAGTACAGCAATCAAACGTCCCTGAGAGTCGTGACTGGTCTCGATAAGTATGCCGGCGACCTTGCATTCTTTGATGAGGACATCATTGGGCCATTTAATCGTTGCCGCAATGGAACAGGTCTCGGCGATAGTATCGACAACAGCCAGCGAGGCGATCATCACCAGCAAGTGAGGTGCGAAGAGGGGGCGCAACACTATGGATGAGAGGACATTGCGCCTCGCTACATCCACCCAGCGCCGCCCCAGCCTGCCCTTGCCGGCAGTCTGACTATCGGTTAGTACCACCACTCCTTCTTCTGGCCGCTTGTGTGCCAGTTGCATCGCTACGATGTTGGTTGAGTCCACAACCGGTAAGTAGAGTAACCGATCGCCAACACCAAAAACTCGCGTGTCCAATTGACGTTGAAGCGCTTCAACGTCAAGCCTATGATCTGCATACGTAGCTTCAATCTCTTCCACTTCGGCCGCGCTTCACTCTCATCTCGATGATGGTCTTCTGAAGAAGAATGTTTGGTATATCGATTTATATCTATGCCAGTGTTTTTAAGGACGCGAGTCATCTCTAGTGAAATAGGCTTCAGGTGTAGGGGGAAAACCTGCAACGCCGTTTTTGTGGATAAAAATCCCAGAGCAGCGATAGAGTGTTTTATTTCTATCACGCTCTGGGAATGCTGCACAGGCAGGAAGGTACGTCCTACCCACCAGTGAGCTTCTTCGGCACTAGTGCCGAACACCTCTCATCTGGAAGGTGCGGCTAGTTACCTTATCGCCTGTGCAGCGAGATCGTTGGTCCATTTACACACCACCTCCTTTCGTTGCGCTAATTGTAACATTGCATTTCACCCGCTGTCAAGCTTTTTCTGAAGAATTATTTAAAATTCATCACTCTGGAATGCCAGTGATACCCGCTGAAACATTTTGCGAACGGGTATGATGCTAGAATCGATGTGTATGAATATATGGTGAGGCGTTCTTCAATAGACATGGAGCAGTTGACGTGGACGCGCTTTGAGCATACACTACAAAGTGAAATGAAGAAAGGAGACAATTCATGGCAATTGAGCGCACGGCACATCCCTATATTGTCCGCGATTCCGCTATTTACGGAGGAGAGCCGATTGTGGAGGGCACGCGCACGGGTGTGCGGCACATTATCCTGCTTTTCCAATCGGGCAAAGACCCTGAAGAGGTGGCCAGCATTCACCGGCTCTCTCTGGCCCAGGTCTATGACGCCATCAGCTACTTCTACGACAATGAAGAAGAGATCGAGCATTACGTTCGCAACGAGTCGTGAGGCGCGGACTGACGAAGTACTCTAGCAACCAGGCTCATATAGTAGAACGTGGGCGTTTTTACCTGCTCTATGTATTCGTGTGTCTCAATGTGCCAGGGGATCAGTCCCGGCTCT
>JALYVR010000201.1:6870-7937 GCA_030853145.1 Chloroflexota bacterium
TCTGCGGTCTGCATCCCGATAGTCGGCCTTTCCAGTGCATACTATACCTACTTTTCCTCACATTCAGGGCAGCGAGAAGGCAAAATCCGCTCTTTTTGATGTTCCGCATTCAGAAAACTGCCCTAGCCAAAATCCTCAGAACGCGCTATACTATGTATAGCAATGGCGTCGGGGCGTCTTTTGACCCCAGGCGTGTTTTTGTTACTCCTGCGCTTAGCGAAATCACTGTATCCACGATTGTTTACACCACACAGCATCTCTTACTACCGACCTTCTATCCGATACGATAGAAATAGCCGCTGTGAGAGAGAGGCTGTATATAGTTGTCTACACAATCAGGGAGGACTTTGCATATGCAGCAGTATGTGGATCTGCTTATCGATGCCCTCCTCGACGAGGGCTTTACCGTAGAGGAGGCGAACAGGCTCATCCAGTTGCAGGAAAAGTACGAGGAGCGACAGGCAACGGAGGAGACCAACTACCACCGTTTTGTGCGCTGGCTGGTCGAGCACGGTCGCTTCAGCGAGTACTTCTAACGCGATAATCGTAGAAACCACGGATGAACGTGTCCAAGGGAACGGGCGCCGCTACCAGGTCTATGTGACAATGGATTTGGCAGCGGCGCCCGTTTCTTGATCTGTATAGGGGGTGATGCCCAACCCAGTAGTTGATACAAAATCATGATCGAACCGCCCCCGGCGAAAGGATGTCGGCCTTGGAGCAGGGCACCCGCGAGGGAGTGCCCCTACATATCATACCTGGCCATCGGCGCTCCCCTACGAATTTGATGCATCCCCTCTTCTTTGGCCCAGTTTAGGAACTATAACACGTCCTTGGGTCCGACCTGCTAAAAAGAGGCCCCAACACCTGAACTTACTGTCTCAGAAATGCGTCAAAGCTGTTGTCAAGAGCCTGCTTGTATAGTACAATAGAGGAGGCTCCTGAGTGATGAAAAGGGGTTCATCCTTGATGTTGGGTCAGTGGACAGGATGGTTATGTGACAGTCTGCAAAACTGTTTAAATGGGTTCGATTCCCTTACTGACCTCCCAATTAAAGCTATATCAAC
>JALYVR010000202.1 GCA_030853145.1 Chloroflexota bacterium
GCCCACGGCTGCAGGTCACATGATGGTTTAGGACATGGCGCCCGCAAGGGGCGCCACTACACATAGGCCGTCAATCGAATGTTGACAGAGCACTATTGGACCAATGCCTGGATTGTCGTCTTAAATGTTTCAGCTCGTTCCTCCCAGGTTGCCTCGGCCTGTTCAATCCGGCTGTGCAGCTCTTCCAGGCCCAGGTTGCCCGCGCCTCCCAGGTGGCTGCGAGCTTTCAGGCGTTCGATGAGCTGCTCGCGGCTTTCGGGAGGCGGTGTGGCGTGGCGGTCCAGTTGCGCGGTGACTTCGGCGCCGACGATGCGATATGCATCGCGGAAAGGCAGCTTCGCGCTGCTGGTAAGTTCGTACGCGCGGTCGGCGGCGAAGAGTTCGAAGGTGCAGGCGGCTACCAGGCGCTCGATGTTGACCTTGAGCGAGCCGACGACCAGCGTACAGATCGCCAGGCTCGCGCGCGCGATATCCAGCGCCTCCATGAAGGGGCGTTTTGTCTCCTGGTAGTCCATATTGTAGCCGGAGGGCAGGCCGCTCACGATGCCCAGGATCTGCTGCTGGAGGGCCAGCATGGTCTGCGTGCGCGCGCGCACCAGCTCCATCACGCCCAGATTGCGCTTTTGCGGCATGATGCTGCTGCCGGTACAGAGTTCCTGCGGCGCCTGGAAGAAGCCGTACTCGGCCGTCGCGAAGAGTAGGATGTCCTGTGCCAGCTTGCTCAGGTCGAGCATGATCTGCGCCAGGGCCTGCACGATAGCGGCCTCCACTTTGCCCCGGCTATTCTGCACGTAGATCACGTTGTTCTGCACGCGCGCGAAGCCAAGCTGATCGGCGGTGTATTGACGATCAATGGCGATGGGTACGCCATAGCCAGCGGCCGAACCTAGCGGCGACTGATCGTTAAGCACATAGGCCGCCGAGAGTAGTTGCTCGTCGTCGAGCAGCGCCTCCGCGAAGCTGGCGGCCCACAGTCCCACCGACGAGAGCATGGCGCGCTGCATGTGGGTGTAGCCGGGCATCGGCACGTCGGCATGCTCGCTCGCCACCTGCCAGAGCGTGGCGCAGAGATCGCCCATCTCTGTCGCCACCTCGTGTAGTTGTTCCTTAGCATACAGGCGCAGGTCCACCAGCACCTGGTCGTTGCGCGAGCGCGCCATGTGGATCTTCTTGCCCGCCACGCCCGCTGTCTCCGCCAGGTAGTTCTCGACGCGCGTGTGGACATCCTCGTCATTCAGCGTGATCGTGAACTGCCCGGTGGCCTCCAGCGCCAGGATCTCGCGCAGCGCACTTTTCAGCGCGCTGTGCTCCTCCGTGTTCAGTACGCCGATCTTCGCCAGCATGGCCGCGTGCGCCAGCGAGCCCCAGACATCGTGGCGCACCAGGCGGGCATCAAGCGCGCTGTTTTGCGCGGCCTCGAAGCGCTCCACCTGCTCGTTTAGGCGATAGCTTTTCTGCCAGAGCTTCGTCATGATGGCAGTTCTTCCTGGCCTGCGTAGGCACCCGCTTCAGCATATCCGCCGTTGATGCCTAGCAGCGTGTTGCGGCGGGCAATCAATTCGTAGGGGAGCCCGCGAATATGCGCGGCGGGAGCGCACTCCTTCTGGTTGAAGCTCGCACTCTTGATCGAGCGCACATCCGGGAAGAAGAGACCGCCAGCGGCCGAGCGCGCCACGATGTCGATGTTGCCCTTGTAGAGCTGGACGGTATATTCGCCGTTGACGACCTTTTGCGTGCTGGCGATAAAGGCGTCGATGGCTTCTTTTAGCGGGTGGAACCATTCGCCGTGGTAGACCAGCCGGGACCAGTGCGCGTCAAGCTGGCGTTTCAACTGGACCTCCTCTTTGGTCAGGCAGAACTGTTCGAGGTCGCGGTGCAGCTTCAGCAGGATGGTGGCGGCAGGCGCCTCGTAGATTTCGCGGGACTTCAGGCCCATGATGCCGTCCTCGAAGAGATCGATCTTGCCGATGCCGTTGGCGCCGCCGACGACGTTGAGGCGCTCGATAAGCTCGTTGAGCGGCAGCTCTTGCCCATCGAGAGCCACGGGCAGACCGTTGCGCCAGGTGAGCGTGATGCTGGTCGGCGTGTTGGGCGCCTTGGCGGGAGGTGTCAGCCACATCCAGATCGAATCGGGCAGCACCGTATCCAGGTCTATACCGCCGCTGGCGATGGAGCGGCACCACATCGTCTTGTCGTCGCCGCCCACGATCACCTCTTCGACCGGCACGCCGTAGTGTTCCATGAGCAACTGTTCCTCGCCGCGCGTGAGGTCGAAGTCGCGCACCGGCACAAAGATGCTGGTGCCGGGTGCGAAGAGGCTGAAGACGTTATGCATGCGGTACTGGTCGTTCCCTTTGCCGCTGGAGCCCTCCATCAGGGCATCGCAGCCCAATTCAAGGGCCTTCCTCGCGATATGGGAGGCGATCAACTGCCGCGTCATCGAGGTAGAGACGGGATAGCCATTGTAGTCGGAATTTGCCTGAATGGCTTTGGTCAGCCACTGCTCGGTAAATTCCTGCTTCGCGTCGATGGTTAGCGGCGTGATGCCCAGTTCAGCGGCGCGCTGGTTGCTCTGCTCGATCTCCTCTTTGCCCTGGCCCACATCGACGGTAATCGCGAAGAGCGAGCGCGCGTGATACTTGTGCTGGGCGAGTTTGACGCAGAGGGTGGAGTCGAGACCGCCGGAATAGGCCAGGGCGATGCTTTTGCCCTGGGGAACTTCGACGGAGGTGATTTTGTGCAGCGCCAGTTCAAGCGGGCTGCCGCTGATGGTCGCCGTCACCTGCTGTGCGGCGTTTGTCTGGGAGGCCTGATTGTTGCTTGCCATGTTGTGATACTCCTTCAATAGATGCGCTATGGAAGGAGCGCCGGGCACAATAAAAAGCCCTCGCCCCTTCCTGAACTACATTGAAGGGACGAGAGTAGTCAATCGTCGCGTCTATGCCTGTTGCGGCGCGAACATGCTACACCCGTGGTGCCACCCCTATTGTCACCGCGCGCCACATAGCTGCAATCTTTCTCACACCGGCGTGATGAAATATCAGGTGACCACTCAAGCGGTTATTTTGCTGCGTGGGAACCACCCACCCGTCCCTACTTGCCCGTTCACTGCTGGACGGACTTTCTTCGGTCGGCCGCTCACGAAGGCGTTCCAGGTCGCGTACCCCTTCCGAACTTTCACCATGCATCGGATCGCTGTCGGTTGCTCTGCCTGTACTGTGTTCGCTCAACGCGGGTCAGATGTGCTATGAATGTTGTGATATTCAAGTTATACCAGCAGATTTGTCAAATGTCAAGCCTCATACAGCTACACCAGCCCAGGAAAAAAGTCCTTCTTTATCTGGCTCCCTTTTACATACATATTCTTAAGTGTCTGCTCATACGCTCTCACCATGTCTGGGGGACCAGATAAATAATACGTTCTCTCTTCATAATCTGGAACCGCTTTCTGAATCATATGTTCATTTATGCGGCCGGCGAGACCGCGCCAGTTTCGCGGCACTGCGGCGGTATTGGTCAGAGTATAGAACACCCTGACACCAAGTTTCGTTTGTGCCTCGCTTAAAATGTCCTGGTAGGCAATTTCGTCCGCCGTTTTGTTGGCATAGAAAAGGACAATATCGCGTGGCTGTTTCATGTCGAGGAGATAGCGCAGCATGCTTCTGAAAGGGGTAATACCGATACCGCCAGCCATGAAAACCAGTTTTTGTTGGGGGTCGGTGGGCAACGTAAAATCGCCAGCGATTTGGCCGGCGATCATCGTGGTCCGGCCATCTATTTTAGACAGGGCCTGCTTGAAACTGCTGCCTTCCGCGTAAAACCGTACTCCCAGGTGGAGACTCTCCTCGGTTGGCGATGAGGCCAGCGTAAAAAACCGGCGATTGCCCCGGCTATCTGGTTTAGCATGCGCAAGCGTGAACTCCATATATTGTCCTGGTTTGAATGCCACTTGTTGCGATGGCCTGAACGCGAAATCAATAATGCCGGATGCAATCTTACTTTTTCTTTTCAACTTGAGCACAACTCTATATTTGGGGCTCACGATGTAGGAGTAGAGGTTGCCGATGACCAGCGCCAGTTCGGGGGTAGAATAGATAGGGCCAAGATGCAGTTGGGGGATGAACAAAATGCCCACAAATACGCCATAGATACGCTTCAGAGCTTGTGTGGGTGGCATAGTCAGCGGTTCGGTCAGCATAATAGTTGCAAAGAAAAAGAGCGGGGAGGCTAGCAACAATTGCTGTAGCTCTCCTGTGAGAGAAAGCCTTTGCAGGAAGCTGACGATACAAACGGTAACCAGCGCAGCCAGCACAAAGAGCGCGACCACCTCTCCCTGACGTAATTTACGCACAAGCAGCACGCCGCCAAGGAGCACAGCCGGCAACATACTCGCGGTTCCCACCCACCAGCTCGCGGACTCATGAAGGGCAAAGGCGGTAATCACGGCTGCTATAGCGGCGGGATTAAAGAGATGCTTTTTGTGGAGTTCGATAATGTATTTGGAAGATATTGCCAGCACCGCGGCCCAGCCAAGAAACGGGAGGTCATTTACTGATTGAGCGGGATCGATGATGAGCGCCAGGATGAGGGCAGTAATATAGGCTGACTCCACGTTCGTTGGGACCGCAAAGATACGTGCGAGCACGGTATTGGCGGCCCAGCATAGAGCTACAAGAAATACGGTTGATAGAACCAGTGCCAGGGGCGAAAAAGCTAGCAGGTGAAAAAACGCCAGGACAGCCGCAATCGCGACGAATCCTATAAGCATGTAAAGCACCAGGCGATAGATGGTGATGCGGTCCAGGAGATAATCAATGCGTGCTAACATGCTATAGTACGTACCTTTCGAAACCATTGGTAAAAGTCGCCTGGGCGGAGGCATCGATCATATAGCCTTCAAACCCTGCTAGCCGTTCGATGAAAAAGATGCCCCTCTTCCCCATCGCAAAGGCGGCCGTCGCAAAGCGGTCAGCTTCGTATATATTGGGACCGATGACGGTCAGGCTCACGATATCCTGAAGCGGTGTATGGGGGTGATGCGGATCGTAGATATGCCGCCCACGAATCGCGGTCCCCGATGTAGCGATACCTTTATCCGTGACCGCCAGAATTTTCACGTTTTTCTGGCGGTTGAACGGATTGCGAATACCGATGCGCCAGGGGTTACCACCTTTCGTGCCCGCTGCCTGGATGTCACCGCCGGCATCGATGTAGAAGTTGTGATAGCCGGCTTCTTGCAATATATGTGTGGCCTGCTGGATGGCCCAGCCTTTGACTATGCCAGAAGGATCAATGATCCCGTTCTGCTGGATGTTGAAATATCCCCCCGTTTCTTGCCTGGTTTGCTCGCTTAATGCCAGGATTGTTTTCATGCTCTCGCTATATTCTTCTTCACTAAGCTCACCGCGATTGATTTTCGCCATCTCGCTGTGTTCTTTGTATGTGCTAAAGGTAGCATCAACTGCACGAAAATAGGTGAAGACTTTTTCTATATCAGCTTCTGTCACAGCGCGATCAATCACCTCGACAGCAATGGGCATGCCCATAAGCAGTTGCAGTTGTTTCATGAGTTATGCTCGTGCTTGCGAAAGTGCATCCGTGAGAGATTGGATGAACGCTTCACTAGAATCGGTGGCTCCAGTGACGATATCGACATTGGCGCTTTGTGCCTGGATGGCTTCGCTTGTGAGCTGTGGATCGGCGATGCTGTTGATGTATACTGAGCGGTCGCGGTCACTGGGATACTGCAAAAATTGCACATTAGTGATTTTGCCATTCTTGATGACTGCCTTGACCTGCACGACTCCCCATTGCGCATCGTCAACACTTCCTGTATACGAACCGTCCTTATAGAGCGATCCTGGCGTTTGAGTTGGGGCAGTAGTCCCCGTAGCCAGAGCAGTCGTCGTAGCCGAGCTAGTTGCCGTAGCCGAACTTGATGAGGGGCGTGTTGCCACCGGGGTATTTGGTACCACGGCAATAGGACCAGAACCAGAGTGAGCATGGAGAAAGCTATAGATCACAAAGGCGCCTATAATGACGACTGAAACAATGGTTTTTTTCATCGCATGATTGTCCTTACACACACACGACGCAACACACCTTTAGTTGTTGATGGCAGGAACGCCTGACTGTTTGCGCCTGGGTCTAGTATAAATGATGCATTTCAAAAAGTAGGCAGGAATTTGTAAAAAGTCTGTAAAGTTTCTCGTGTGTCCAGCTCCATCATGAAATTATACATCATAAATATGGTATACTTAGACAATGCTGGAGTGTATGTCATTGCGCGGACGCACGACTTCGCGAACAGCGTTTCTTCTAGCCCCGGCATCGATAAGGAGCCGCCCATGACCCGGATACCAACCGGAGTCCTCATTTGGAGCCTCAGACGCTATACCAGAAATGAAAACCTGTGGGATCGTGTTTGCTTCAGGTGCAAGCATATAACTCCTGTCTTTGAGTATGAACATTGCGATGAACAGCAACGGCCTATCTTTCACTATCTCTGTGAGGAATGTGCCCAGAAGAAGCTGGCCGAGTGGCTGCAAAGCGCGGAAAGTCCCGACTACGTGCATCTTGGCTACCAGACCGATTTTGATATCGCTACCGTCTTCTATGAACAAAAAAATGATGGGGAGACCTTGACGGTAGCGCGCTGGAGCACAGAACAACGGCGCCGGAGACTCCAGGGCGAGGAGTAGCGCGGAACGATGCCTTCAATGAGATAGAGCGCCTCCGTTCAGGGCTCACACAAGTCGCTCGCCCTTCGTAGTTGCGTGATGTATCACGCGTGAGAAGCCCTGGCCGCCATTATCTATTGCTATCAATTTATTGCTGTCAATTTCACTGATAGTGTGCTATGATTGATTTTGTGAAGATGGATAGTTTATCTCTAGTAGCTTTTTAACAGGCTTCAGGGTGTAGCATAGTTACGCGTTTTAGTGTAGTATCACGGTACCAGTTCTTCATAGCATGCCACATAATGGAGGTGGACTCCCCGCGAGGGTTCCGCTTAGATGAGTTCTTCTACTGATTACTATAACTTGCTGGGAGTAGAGCCGGATGCTTCTCCTGGCGAAATCAAGGCCGCATTTAAAAAGCTGGCCTTGCAATATCACCCGGATGTCTATAAAGGCGCGGATGCCCAGGAGCGGATGCGCCTGTTGTTGCGCGCCTATCAGACGCTGAACGATGCGCAGGCACGCCGGGAGTATGACGCGCAACGCCGGGAGCCGGGTGTTCGTTCGCCATCTTCCCAGCGCGGCTCCGGAGTTGGCGCAGCCTCCAGCAAGAACAGGAGGGGCGAGGTTTCCCCCAGGGCGCGGCGAGACAGGCAGCGGCACTATGATTTTTCCGACCTGAATGGCAAGCCCCCCATCAACGTGCAGCTTGGTCATGCTTCCTATAGTCTTTTAACAGAGCAGGTGCGCACCTTGAGACAGGAGGGCATGCTGCGCGGAGTCGAACAGGCGGACATGAGCAGAGTTGCTAGCGCGCCTGGGCAGAGCGAGGGGCGCATATGCTATTGCCACCGTTGCCGCCACCGCTGGACCCCCGATCCCGCGCAGGCCCGCCTCCAGAGCGGCGAACGTACCTGCCCCTCGTGCCATGCCAGCGATTGGAGGGAATACCTGCTGCTGCGTTGCATCCATTGCTGCGCTATCTTCGAAAGCGAGCAGATTCGCTATAGAGTCGGCGACCACAACTACGGCGACGGCGATCTCTGTCCACCCTATGAACTCTTCCCGCTCTGTCCCTACTGCGGCAGCGCCCACTGGTGTCCCGCCGAGGACGCCCGCGTGAGCAAGCTGCGCGAGGCCGCTGCCCGCCATGCCGCCATCATGCGCCTGGTATGGCTTGGCGTCGTCGCGGCCGCTGTGCTGATTTTGGGAGTGCTGCTGCTGACGACTCTCTGGCATTGAGC
>JALYVR010000004.1:0-21307 GCA_030853145.1 Chloroflexota bacterium
GGTCGTGGGGATAGCGGGCATAGAAGCTACCCATTCATTATGGGAAGATGATGTCGGCACCTGCATTGGCGCGGAACTATGATCCGGATTTGAGCCAGGCGTGGCAGGAGACTCCTCTTGTTGTACCGGCTCAACCAGTTGCACCTTCTGAGGCCTTAAAGGCATCCTAAATTGTGGCGACCTGCGCCCCGTATCCTTTTCAGGCGCTGAGTCATGGCCACTGTGCTCTTCTTCTCCCGCTGACAGGCCATTATTTATGTGTTGTAGGCGCGCCTTGAAGTTCTTCGACATGATCCTCCCGTGTTTCTATCTTTATGCTTGCAGAGATGTATAATACGAATGGATGACCTTAGTTGCTGGCAGATCATGCAGGGCATGATCCCCCACATTGTCCCATCCCCAGAAGAAGCTGCCGAGTATATGGGGATCGGGAATGATGTTTGCCAGCGCCGCATCGCACGCGGCCGCCTGTTGCGCCGGGTCTGTGGGCGCAGTACTCGTTGTATTCCATGGCTGGTAAAGGGCATCCGTTCTATTAGGATAACCAATTTCTGAGATGAATATAGGTTCACCAAGCGCTTTGGAAAAGTTATCAAGCTGGAGCTTGACTCTTTTTTTCCAGAGGCCGGGAAGTTGCTTTGGATTCACCTGCGCAGGTGTATCTACCAGAGGGATATACGCGGAGACACCGATCATCTTTAAGCTCGTATTGTGCATCCAGGAAGGTGGCTTCGTTTGTAGCGAGCCCCAGTTCATATCGTAGGTGAGCGTGCCGGGGTAAACGCCTTGTGCCTCGGCGATCAATGTGTTCCATAACGAAGCTGGCGCATTTGCTTCCAACCACTCGTATTCGGTACCCAGGGCAAATTGTTCTACACCCGTCTGCGCGGCAGCCACCATATAGGGTTTGAGGGCTTGCCAGTAGCTCTGGAACCACTGTTGCTCCTGTTCGTACGTCGAAAACGTAATTTTCCCCGACCAGGGTTGTGGGCCGCTGGCCTGGAGCTGCGCGGTGACAAAGATATGGAAGCCAAGGGATTGGGCAAAGCGAACGCCATACGTAAATGACGAGACCGAAGAGGTACTGAGACCTGGCGCTACTATCGTTGAGGTAAGAGATGCCTGGTGCAAAAGGATAGGCATCTCCACCCAGCATGACGCAGTCTGGGTACGCAGGGTCTGCAATTCCGTCAGCCATCTTGTATCGCTCTCACTGTAGGCAGTTGGTCCCCAATCGGGGAAGGCCACGCCCATCTGGAAATCACGCACCTTCGAGCTACACGGTTTCGGGGGATGGAGCGGTGTTGGCGGTACTTTGAGCGCCAATGGCACAGTTCCGGTTGGTGTCACCGTAGCGGATGGCGCCGTAAAAACGTTGCTTGAGATAAACAGATACACCAGGCTCCCAATTATTAAGATGCCCATCAGCAAGAGTAGTAAACTGCTTTTTTGAACAAGGAAAGGTCTCATCCCTACACCTCCTCAAAGTACATATGTTTGTAGCGCACACCCCTGCAACCACTCTCGAACTAACATGTACATTTATACATGCATGTTTTTCAATGTTACCTAATCTGTAACGAATAGGCGAGTATCCTATGAACGATACGCTACCTACTAGCAAATTAGTCCTAGAGCACGCCTGATGTACTTCTTATAGCCTTCTAGCCTGATGTTCCCCTACATGCCGAACCGTTTATTCACCTTTCGATGATATAAACTGATGCTGGCTATGTTCTTGCATGGCCAGCAAGATCTCGATCTCAGCGTCTAGCGTTCGGCTGTGAAAATCGGCGATCTGCCAACGAGGAGACGCAATTGCGGGCCTGAATATGTTCATCATATCCAGGCTCGCAATCAGCGCGCATTTTGTTCACTATACTAGCTAGCTATGTTTAGCCAGCACTTTTCGCCTGCCAGATGTGTACTGTCTTGTCGTTACTCGCGGAGGCGATCCGTGAACCATCAGAGGACCAGGTAACGGCTGTCACCCAGTCAGTGTGGCCGTGGTAGGTATAGATATGGTTGCCGGTCGCTGTTTCCCAAATGCGTGCTGTTCTATCGTTCGAGGAGGTAGCAATGGCTGTCCCATCTGGCGACCAGGCAACACCTCTGACAGAATCAGTATGCCCGTGATAGGTCTTCCTTGCTTGAGTACATGGAGTGTAAAACGTGTCGCATTCTCCGCGGCTACCTGTTGGCGGGCGGCCTTGTTCTGGGCCTTGTTGCCATCGGCCCAATCGCAGATAGCCTTGATGATAATCCAATCCACCCTGCTGCGTTGCGCAGCCGAGTAGAGGCCGGTGCCCTCCATTTCTCCGCCGAGCGCCTCAGGCTCAAATGTGCGCAATTGTTCCCGATAATCCAGGTTATCAATGAGTTTATCTCCCGAAAGGAGGAGTCCAAATGCCACCTTCGGTCCCTGCCAATCCAGGACGCCAATTCTGAAGTGGTCGAGCAGTCGCGGCGAAGCCTGAGGACGATCACCGCGCGAAATAAACTCCATCCGTTGACTTTTATCATTGGTAGCTACCTTTTGCAGCTCGTATCCAAAGAGTTGCCGCGAAACCAGAATATCGCCAATTTTCAGCTTACTATCATCAAATCCAAAGGCGGTCCCGACCATGATCACCGCCAATGGTGAAAGCATCCTGATACCGTCGGCGACAACCAGCAGGGAACCACTCGGCCCAGCAGCACCCATTTCCGACTGTACCAGCATAACGCGTGCGTTGCTGATCACAGGACCTTGACTACACAGCGGTCTCTGTACTATGCTGCTTCTATTGGCATTGATGTTTCTGACACACCAAAGGAGCGAGCAATGATTAAGCCCTATACCGCTGTCGGACTCATTCCCACCGTGCGCGGCATTCGCACGCGCGCCGATATCAAACGCAACCTGGAACACCTCTCCCACCTCGTCAAAGCCGCTTCCTGGCTCTCCAGCCTCGATCTGCCTGTGCGGCTGATTGCCTTTCCCGAAGGCGCGCTTCAGGGTTTCAATGATGAGGTTCTGGATCTCGACCACGTGCAGTTCGCCAGAGAATGCGCGATCGACATCCCTGGTGAAGAGACCGAGGAGTTGAGCAAGATTGCCCGAACCTACGACACCTTTATCATGGCCCAGGCCAAGGCACGCCACCCTGAAGTGCCGGACCGTTACTTCAATGTGGGCTTCATCCTCGATCCCCAGGGCGAGGTGATTTTGCGGCACTACAAAGTCGCACCGCTCTATCCTGTCGAGCATTCCGTCTGCCCGCACGATATCTATGACTGGTGGGTCGCGCGTTATGGGCGGAACCTGGATGCCTTCTGGCCCGTTGTCGATACGGAGATCGGGCGGCTGGGTATTATGATGGCTAATGAAGGCTCGTATCCCGAAAACGCGCGCGCGCTGGCCATGAACGGCGCGGAGGTCGTCTACCGCGCCTCCTATCCGCATCCGGCCACAGGCAACGATATATTTGAGATCCAGAGCCGGGCGCGGGCGCTTGACAACAATATGTACCTGGTGGCTCCCAATATGGGCACCTACTACCTGTTCCCGGAGGATGATACGGCGATCGATACCTTCGGCGGGCGTTCTTTTGTGATTAACTACAAGGGCCAGATCGTCGGCCGTCAGGATTACGGCGCAGGCTCGACCTATGTCGGCGGCGTGATCGATATCGAAGCCATGCGCGACCACCGCGCGCGGGCGCAGTGGGACAATTGGCTGAAGGATCTGCGCACAGAACTCTACCAGTTGCTCTATGAGCAGCCCATCTACCCCAAAAACCTCTACCTTGAACGTGAGCCAATGAAGCACGCCGAGTACCGCGAAAAGGTCATCCAGAAGCAGATTGACCTCATGCACGAACGCGGCATCTGGGTTAAACCTGAACGCTAAACGCAGAAAGGGGCGCTGGAAGCCATGGCCAACATACCAGCAAGGGGACATACCATCCATATTCACCGCGAGCAGTGGCACCTGGCGTGGGACCAGAGTATCCCACCCATTGCCAGCGTGCAATCGGGCGAAGTGGTGAGCTTTGACCTGCTAGATGCCTCCTGTGGCCAGATTACGCGTGACAGCACCGTTGAGGCGATTGGCGCACTCGACTTCTCTCGCGTGGACCAGGTGAACGGCCCCATCTACGTTGAAGGCGCCGCCCCTGGAGATACGCTTGAGGTAGAGTTCCTTGATCTACAGCCGGCTGATTGGGGTTGGACGGCGATCATTCCGGGCTTTGGCCTGCTGGCCGACGAATTTCCAGAACCAGCGCTCAAAATATGGCATCTCGAAGGCGGAGCGGATGGCTGGGCCGAATTCGCGCCGGGCATCCGCCTGCCCCTGGCGCCTTTTTGTGGTGAGATCGGCCTCGCGCCAGGCAAAGCAGGCGCTTTCTCCACTATCCCGCCCTACCGGCATGGCGGCAACATGGATACCAGGCACCTCACAAAAGGCGCGCGCCTCTATCTGCCGGTAGAGGTGCCAGGCGCGCTCTATTCCATGGGCGATGGCCATGCCGCGCAAGGGGATGGCGAGGTTTGCGGTACGGCCATCGAGACACCGATGCGCGCCACGGTGCGCTTGACTGTCCATAAGGATATCCAGGTGCCAGAACCGCAGTTCCTTACCGCCGGCCCGCTGGCCCAGCGTACAAACACCGCATCATACTATGCGACCGATGGCATCGGGCCCGATCTGATGGAGGCCGCGCGTAACGCTATCCGGCATATGCTTGATTACCTGCAACGAACCTATGGTTTATCGCGCCCTGACGCCTACATGCTCTGTAGCGTGAGCGTCGATCTGAAGCTCTGTGAGGTGGTGGATGCGCCCAACTGGGTAGTGAGCGCATTTCTCCCGCAGAGTATTTTCGCGCGACCGGTGTAGGGATACAGACAAGTGAACAGTGGTCTATGCTCGCTATTTACGGGCCAGAATACTTAAACAAAACGGCGTGTCAGCATATGTGCGTCGCATGTCCTCTGGGAGGTAGCCCTCTGGCACTTCTCTGACGAGGCTCTCTGCCACTTCGAGGATCGTCAAACCACTCGCTGTGACCGCTTCCAGGTAATCGTCCCTGGTATAGACAACAGTCGGCAGATGGTAGGTCACTCCGGCACGCTTAAATGCTGTCTTCCACCCATAGATGGTGTGGACTGGATGAAAATCGGTAATCAGAAGGTGACCTCCGTTTTGCAGCACACGAGCAAACTCCTGAAGAGCAAGAGCCAGGTGGGGGACATGGCTCAACGTGAGGGCGCAGATCAGCAGATCAAACTGGTCTGCCTCGAAAGGCAGACCATCATCCAGCGAGAGGAGGTGAAAATCAATCGGGAAACCTTCACGCTGTGCAGCCTGGCGAGCCACAGCGAGCATCTCAGGGGACTGATCAAGAGCCGTAACGCTTGCAGCACCGCGTCTAGCAAGTTTTAAGGCATGCCTGCCGGTCCCGGTGCCCACATCGAGTACCCTGCTAAATGAGATCTGTGCCAGCAGTCGATCCACTTGCCGATCTTCAACGAAGATCAAGCCATTGTGTTCCTGATCATAAGAAGTGGCCCAGAGGGCATATCCTTCCTGTACGCTGATTTCTCGAAATTCTGTTTCGCTCATGTGCTCTCCATTCAGAGAAAAAAAGACAACGAGCCTGGAATATCGCAGCAATGTCTTCCAGTATACACCCTCTCTTCTCCCCTTTTCAACGCAACATTGCTCCCTTACCAGATGAGGTTCCTCACTCTTGCACAGAAGGTCGCGTGAGCCTGCATCCAGTCAGGGTCGAGGCGGATCGCCTACGCGCACGTCTCAGCTTTTGTGCGCACGAACTATGCCAGCTCCTGGGAAAGCAGAGAAGCGTGGGGGCTGCATCTCCTCCGTTTCCACGGCTTCGAAACCGGCGTCCTTGACCAGGGCAGCCAGATCTTGTATACTGCTCCCCCCGGCGTGAAATCGAACAGCCCGGCCCTTACGTTCCTTCTTGTGCTTGAAATCGGCAATGACCAGTCGCCCCCCTGGTTTGAGGACACGGGCAATTTCAGCGAGTCCCTGACGTTTGAGGGGAGCAGGCAAATGATGCATCATCAAGGTAGAGAGCACCACATCGAATGTCTGATCAGGGAAGGGGAGCTGCTCGATTACTCCGATCTGGAACTCGATGGGTACATTGCGCCGAGCCGCTTTCGCACGGGCACGGGCGATCTGCTGGGCCCCTGGGTCAATGCCTGCGATGCGGCCCGCACGGCCCACGTGGCGTGCCACTTCCAGCGCCAGCGTTCCCGTGCCGCAGCCCACATCCAGCACTTGCTCTCCGGCTTGAATGCGGGCCAGGGTGACGGTCCTCTGCCTCAGCTCCCGCCACTTGCCTCGGAACGAGAAGGTATCGTGGAACCATCCCATCAGGTCGTAGCGCCAGCCCTCGCTCCCGACCAGTCCTTTTGTCTCTTTGGCCGACGCCTTGGATGCTGAGCTTGGACGGTGACGTGTGAACGAATGCATAGATCTTACTCCTTACAGACGAAAACCTCTCTTTTGTAAGAGGCTGTGTTGATTCATGCTGCACGTAGTGAATAAAATGCGTTATCCAAATTATCGCATGCGATGTGTCTTGATGCCTCATGGATGGTTGAGATCTGTCTGTTGACAAGACGACCAGCTTGAGACATACTGTCTCAAATGGGCGCTCGTATCTGGTTCTTAGTGTAGCCGGACACGCGCGGAGAAACAAGGACCAATCAGGAAAATGTGTCTCAAATGAGACAAGGAGTGCGAAATGACTCAATCGGTGAGCAATGTACGCGTGAGACGCACGCAGAAACTGCTGCGGGAGGCGTTAATTGAGCTGATCGAGGAGCGGGGTTTCGAGGCGCTCACCGTCGGCGAGTTGACCTCGCGCGCACTGGTGAGCCGGGCCGCGTTCTATCGCAATTATCAGGATAAATACGACCTGGTGGAGCAGATCTTTGAGGAGGCCATGAGCGCCTTGCTGAACGCAGTCGCAGATCTGGGGCGAGAACATCCGCCATTGATCTGGGTCACGTTCTTCGAGCATATTGCGAAATACGAACGGCTCTATCGCGCGTTGCTTGGCAGAAAAGGAAGCCCCTGGTTTGTAATGAAGATGCGTGCGTCTCTGGCTGGCCTGGTCAAAGAGCGTGGACGCCTTCCTCACGGACCAGACGCAAGCTCGCTGGTCGTCCACACCTTCTCCGATGAGTTTGTGCCAGACCTGGTGTCCACGATGTTTGTAGAAGCCATCACCTGGTGGCTTGAGCAGGGACGACCCTACACGTCTAAAGAGATTGCTACGCGCACCGCCCTGCTGGCCTCTGCACTCTTCAAGGAAGCGGGCACCTGGCAATGACGGCTTGCGTGTCCGCGAAGGTGTGTAGGTGTCAGGTGAAGCTATATAATGGACCTCTAAAGAGAGAAAGGCTGGGGATGAAAGGACAGCCTCTCTCTCTGGAGAGCCAGGTGTTCTCTGCGCTGATTACTCGTAGTGGAGTAAATCGACGATCCTCACGCGTGCTGCTCGCACCATCGGACTCAGGCTGGCGAGCAAGGCAATGGCCAGAATAGCGAGAAGCATGGTCGCAAACAGCCATGGATCAAAGGTAAATGGTGCGTGGATCAACAAGAGTCCCAGCAGTTGAAGAAACCCATACGCCAGTGGGATGCTACAGAGCAAGCCCGCCGCCCAGGCAAGCATGCCTAAGGCCAGACCCTCGATCCAGAAGACGCCGGCAACTCGCCTGCCGCTGGCTCCCATCGAACGCCAGATCCCAATTTCACGCTGTCGTTCCAGCACTGACGAGATGAGCGTCGTATACAGGCTGAGCGCACCTACCAGCGCGACAACCAGCGCAACGACGTAGAACATCATGTAGAGATCACTAAATTCGTTTTGGGAGCTTTGAATGACCTGTTGCACCAGAGTCACGACGAACTGCAACGAACCCCCGCCTCGATTCAAGGCCCTATCCAGGCGTCTTGCTAAGGCGTCAATCGCAGCAGGGGTAGAATCGCTGGCTTGCAGATACCATTGCACGCCTGTCTCTTGTGGCAGGCCGATCAGGGCATTCAGGTTTTCCGAAGTGGTTACCGCGCTTCCGCTGCTGCCCAGAGAGACATTGGGGTCGTGGATGATCCCGATAATCTTCCAGGTTGCTGGATGTTCTTGTGCTGAAAAGGTGATCGCTTCGCCAACATGCAGCCCTGCCTGGTGCGCGATATCATCGCTCACTAACAGCACCTGGCGTTCATGTGGCAGAAACCAGCGCCCGGCAACGAGAGAGGGATGATAGGCCCGTGTATCCTCATCGACGCCAGAGAGATCCACATTGCCCCATTGAGTGGTAATCTGCACGGTCCCAGAACGTTCGATATGACGCACATTGGGGATCGTCAGCATCCAGTTCTGAAAATGTGTCTCGTCTTCGGGCGTGCCAGCCACTTGATTAATCTTCACATCGAAATGATAGTTTTCATAACGTTTCGCGACCTGAGTATTGATGGCGTAGGTGGCGTTGGCGATGGCAAGAAAGGTTGTCCCGGAGAGGGTTAACGCCAGGATCGTCAGTATTGCTCGCCCGCGTTTGCGAAAGACTGAGCGCAGTCCCAACCAAGTTGTCTGGGGAATCCAGGTGAGCCGTTTGGTGATGCTTTGTCGCATGCGCGAGTGCGCCGGTGTTTCGATGCTGGAAACGCCATAAGCAGAGATCGCCTCGCGAACTGTGATACGCGTCCCGTTCCAGAGAGGCAGGAGCGCTGCAAGTATTGGTGTCAATAGACCGGCAGCCAGCCCCAGGGCAAGAACATCGGATGGGAGCGTAAAAGCATTCAGGTCCAGATTGTGAATGCTCACCAGTTTTCCGGCGAGGGCATATCCTCCAGCAATACCACAGCAGAGCCCCAGAAGCGTCCCCACGATGGTATAGAGTCCAACTGAGAGCAGGTAACTCAGAAAGATCGCTCGCTGCGTTCCCCCGATAGCCTTCATTGTACCAATGATGTGTGTCTGCCCGGCAAGCAGGGTGGTGATCGTATTGATGACTAGAAAGCAGGAGACCACAATCGCCACGATGGAAAGCAAACGTAGGAGCGTAAACAGATTGGCGAGCAGTTGATTGGAGCTGACGCTATCGGCATGCAACGTGCTATCAACAATTGCGACATGATGAGCCTGGAGCAGATCGCGCACCTGGGCCTGCGTTATCTGCGCCTGAGTTGTGTCATGCACACGGATTTGAATGACGTTTGGCTCCCGTATCTCCATGAGTTGAGCGAGCCCCTGCTGGCTCATATACCCGAGAGCGCTGCCCTTCGTGGCCGGATCACCGGCTCCTCGCGTGTGTGCGATTCCCACTACGCGCAGTTGGGTGCTGCCCTGCGGCGTATCCACGGTAATCGTATCGCCCAAAGCAAACGATTGAATGCCGCGATCTCCGCTCTCCAGTACGATTTCTCCTGGACCGGGCGAGTGGCCGCTGAGTAGTTGAAAGGCGTTGATGTCGATGTGGCCAGGGTTCGGCAGACCTACGATGACCAGGAAGATGCGCCCTGGCGTACGTTGGATGTGCCAGCTTGTCTGAGCGATGGTGTGAAATTCCACCGTTTGCACATTGGGAATAGCTTGTAGTTGGGGCGCAAATGCTGGATCAACAGCCTGGACATCAAAGGTGATATCAGCCTGCTTCACCTCAGCATTAGTGTAGGCCAGCGCCGCGAAGTAGGTATCCTGGAACATGGTGATGGCGGTGAGGCCAAAAACACCGATCATGATCCCCAGGATGACCCCCAGGCTGCGTGTTTTTCGTCGGGTCACATCAGCAAACGCTTTACGCAAAAGTGCGCTACCAGGAGTCATGATTGTCCCTCCCGCGAAGTCAAGATTACCTGTGCCCCGCTTTGTTCAACAATTCGCCCATCCAACAGCGTGACATGCGCGGTCGAATGCGCGGCAAGCTCTCGATCATGGGTCACATAGACGACAGTTTTTCCGAGATTGATAAGTTCTGCCAGCAATGCAAAGACCTGCTGTGCCGTGCGAGAGTCGAGATTGCCCGTAGGCTCATCTGCTACCAGGACGGGCGGATTGTTTGCCAGGGCACGGGCAACCGCGACCCGCTGTTGCTGGCCACCGGAGAGTTCACTGGGGAGGCGACGTTCATAGTCGCGTAATCCGACAATCTCCAGGCAGGTCCGCGCGCGTTCGCGCCACTGTTTGCGTGACAGCCCTCCGCCCCCGCCTAGTTCCAATGCCAGGAGCACATTTTCGAGCGTGCTCAGGGTAGGAATGAGCTGGAAGAACTGGAAAATGATCCCGACATTTCGTCCCCGCCAGCGTGCCAGCGCATCTTCGCCTCTGGCGCGCAGTTCTTCTCCGGCAAAGATCACCCGCCCACTCGTAGGTCGATCAATGCCGGTGAGCAGGTTCAGTAGGGTGGATTTGCCGCTGCCCGATGGTCCGTTAATCGCAAAGAGGCTGCCGGATGGTATCGCGAAGGTCAGATCATCAAGGATTACTGTTTTCTGCGCCCGGCTGGTGATCACACGGGAGAGTCGTTCAATCCGCATCAAGGGTGTAGCTGAACCCACCAGGGCTTTTTCAGGTCGCTGTATGTCCAATGTCATAGACTCCTCCTAATTGAACGCTTCCTGATCATGAGGTAGGATAAGAGAGACCAGCGTCAGCTTGCCTACCTCGATCAGTTCGCTTCCAGATCGTTCTGATCTTGAGGAGACTGTAGCAGGGCAAGCTGACTGTCACCTGACGGCCTTTCTGTGTTTCAGTCAGGTGACAGTCAGCTTCGTGAGCGACACTGAAGAAATACTTAGAGAAGAAAGGACCATTCAGTGCGCATTCTTGTCATAGAAGATAACCACCGGCTCAGTGATGAGCTCAAGCGGGGCCTGGCGTATGAAGGATACGCGGTCGATACCGCCTATGATGGGGAGGCAGGACTGGCCTTTGCCGAGTCCGCTCCCTATGATGGCATTATTCTCGATATCTTGCTGCCAGTGAAAGATGGGCTGGAGGTGTGTCGAACCTTGCGTGCGCGCGGATACCCCGTGCCCATTCTGCTACTGACGGCACGAGATGCCATTGATGATCGCGTGCGGGGGCTCGATAGCGGTGCTGACGATTACCTGGTCAAGCCCTTTGCTTTGAGCGAGTTACTCGCCCGCCTGCGTGCGCTCCTGCGCCGGAGCAGCCCCCAAAAAACGCCAGTCTTGTGTGTGGGCGACCTGACGATAGAGCTGGCAACGCACCGGGTCACGCGAGGTGGCCAGCAGATCGAACTGACCACCATGCTTTTTACGTTGCTGGAGTACTTGATGCGTCATCCTGATCACATTCTTTCACACAATATGATTGCTGACCATATCTGGAGCTATGATGCGCCTGGGACGCCGAATGCGATAGAAGTGTATATACGCCGCCTACGCCGTAAGATCGATGATCCCTTCGAGGTCAAATTGGTGGAAACCGTGCGTGGCGCGGGCTATCGCTTGCGCATGCCGGACGAGAAAGGCAGATAATCGATGGCGCTTTTTGTTCTGCCGCTCCCAGGCCCCTTTAGAAGTGTGCGCGTTCGTTTGATGCTCTGGTATCTGGTCGTTATGGCGCTCCTCCTGCTGGCATTTTGCGCTATCTTGTACGCCGTAGTTACCCAGGTGGCTTTGCGCAATCTGGAGGGAAATCTGCGCACCACAGCGCAGGAGTTCATCACGACCTATGAACGCTCTCATCAGTTCTCAGCGGCAGATCTGTCTACAGATCCTCTCAACAAGAAGATGGTGGTGCTGGTGTTCACTGCTCGTGGCGCGCTGCTTTATACCCAGGGGCAGCTCACCCCGGCCATGATTCGGCAGATCCAGCAAACGTTGCCGGTCCCAGGAGAGATGACGGATCGGTGGCTAAGAAGTTCAGCTACAGCAGGACCTACAGACTATCGCTTTTTCGTAGAGACCCTTCCTGATCCATCTCAGGAGATCCTTGTTATCGGTTCCCCACGCACGGATCAACAAGTGGTCCAGTATCTGTTCCTGGGTATGGGGTTGGCTGGCCCGTCAATCCTGCTACTGGCGGCAGGATGTGGCTACTGGCTGGCTAGTAGGGCCATGCGTCCGGTTCGGGTGATGACACAGGCAGCACGCGAGATTGAGGAGACCGATCTTAGCCGGCGCTTGAACCTCCACAGCCAGGATGAATTAGGAGAACTTGCTTCGACGTTTGATCAGATGCTCGCTCGCCTGGAAGCAGCATTCAAGCGCCAGCGCCAATTTACCGCTGATGCCAGTCACGAATTGCGCACGCCTCTCTCGATTATTACGCTCGCCGTCAACCGGGGGATGACTCACTGTCACACGCCGGAGGAGTATCTCCAGGTGCTACAAACGATCCAGATGGAGAACGCGTACATGAGCCGGTTGGTGAATGATCTGTTGTGGCTGGCTCGTGCCGACGGAGAACAAATTAGACTGAAAAAAGAGCGTATAGATCTAAGCGATGTGGTGCTTGAGGTTGTGGCACGCTTACTGTCATTTGCTGAGCAATGTGGCATAGAGCTGGTCCCTGGAGAGTTGCCCGCACTTTGGGTAACCGGAGACGAAGCAGCCCTGACCTCGCTCTTCAGCAATCTCATCGAGAACGCACTCAAGTATACAGCAGGCGTAGGCAATCGAGTCCTCGTGGAAGGTGAGTATACGATCAATGGAGAGAAGCAATGGGCATGGATACGTGTAGAAGATAATGGACCAGGTATCGCCAGTAAAGACCTTCCCTATCTCTTTGAGCGATTTTATCGAGCTGATGCCGCCCGTTCAGTTCCGCAAGGCGCAACAGAAGAGACAGATGCTGCGCCTGGGAGCGCAGCGAGTTCCGGCTTAGGTCTCTCAATCGTACAATGGATCGCCCACGCACACGGAGGGGATATCCGCGTGCAGAGTGAGGTGGGACATGGTTCTCGTTTTGAAGTCTGGTTGCCCTTGCTCGATTATGCACAATTGTAGGAGATGTAGAGTCCAATGCCCAGGCCGGGATAGGTTTTTTCTTCGGGGTCGGTCACCTGGTAGAAGCGCTCAAAAATCTTGTGTTGATGCTCGTTGGCGATGCCAATGCCAAAATCCTGAATGCTCACAACGACCATATTGTGGCCTTGCGCGATATGCACTAGCACGCTATCCGCCTGGGGAGAATACTTGATAGCGTTGTTCAGCAGGTTAAACAACGTCAAGCATATGGCCCCTGTTTCATTTTCCGTACAATGAATAGCAGGCAGATGAGATGGTACAATTTACTGACACTGGTAGACTTTTCAAGAATATTTGTAGAAACAAGGGTCGATTCTGTCCTCCTTCCAAAGTATACTTGAAGCAGAAGAACAGTCGAGTACAAAGAAAGAGGAGAGCAACCATGACTATTATGCAAATGAAGCTCGAACTGGTTGCGGTGCCCGTCTCAGATGTTGACCGTGCCAAGGCTTTTTATACCGAGAAGATCGGCTTTCACGCTGACTTTGACCAACAGGTCAGGGAGGACCTGCGCTTTGTTCAATTGACCCCACCCGGTTCGGCCTGTTCCATTGTAATTGGGGTGGGCATGACCACCATGCAGCCCGGATCGCTCGAAGGGCTTCTTATGGTGGTCTCAGACGTGAGAGCCGTCCGCGAGGAGATGGTCACACGAGGCGTTGACATCAGTGAGATCGATGTGCAGGTCTGGGGAACTTTTGCGTACTTTCGTGATCCTGATGGCAATAGCTGGTCATTGCAGCAAATCCCCAGTCGCAGCTAGCTTCCACGCAGACGTTGGTTCGGCGGCTGAGATGTGAAGACGACAGCATTGCTGCGCTCGTGCCACTGAATATGAGTTATCAAGGTTCAAGTCTCGCGGCTTCCACGCGAGGCTTGAACACAACCGGGAAAGGGGTACCCAATGAGCCACACTTCTCCTGCGCGCCACAGGTCCACGGACCATGTCGTCCTGATTGGTGGAGGCTCATCGGGGGCTTTAACCGCGGTGCGGTTGGTCGAGCGTGGTTTCAAGGTGACAGTGCTTGAGAAAGCCAGCATCGGCAACGGATCGTCGAGTCGCTCGTCGGCCGGCATTCGCGCCCAATTCAGCGTTGAAGAGACCGTGATTGGCATGCAGTATGCCAGGTGGTGGTATACGCAGTTTCACGAGGTGCTGGCAACCCCTGTCGAGCAGAGACAGCCGGTCATCAAGCAGAATGGCTATCTCTTCTTGTATGAAGATCCTGAGCAGGCGGCTCCTGCCTGGAAGCTGGCGCGGCGCAGAGAGGCAGCACGAGTATGGCACATGGCGCAGACACTGGCGGCGATGCAGCAACGGCTGGGCGAGCCTGTTGAGATTCTGACCCCGCAGCAGGTGCATGAGCGCTGGCCGCATCTCGAAGCTGGTCGCCTGATGGGAGCAACATGGGGTCCAACCGATGGCTTTCTCTACCCGCAGATGATCTATACCGAGGGCTTCCGGCGCGCCCAGGAACTGGGCGTCACCGTCATGCAGGAGACGGAAGTCATCGGCGCGACCCTGCGTGCCGGGCGCATTGTGGCTCTTGAGACGACACAAGGCGCGATCGAGGCCGACTGGTTTGTCAATGAGACGAATGCCTGGGCGGCGCGCGTGAGCCGGCGCCTGGGTGGTATGGCCCTGGCGGTTGCGCCGCTCAAGCGCTACCTGTATTTTCTGAAACCGCACAGGCCAGTGATGAGTCGCGAGGAGTGGCAACATTTGCCGATGACAATTTATGGGGTTGGCAGTGGCCGTGGCGCCCATTCCCGTCCCGAAGGCGACCTGCTCCTCTGCGCCTGGGGGCATGAAGCCGAACCTGAGCCCACCTTTAGCGATGCGGATCAGGACCGCATTGATCCGCCTTTTCAGCATAACCATGGCATAGATAATTATGGGTATGCCCTGCTTGAGCAGATATTGGATTTCTCGCCCCTGCTGGCCGAGTCCGGCGGATTGACGGCCACAACGAGTGGTTTCTATGGCATGACGCCCGATGCCAATCCTTTAATCGGCTTTGACAGCAACCTGGAAAACCTGCTGCATGCCGTGGGTTTCTCCGGCCATGGCCTGATGCACGCACCCATTACGGCTGTGCTGGTTGAAGCCCTGCTCGCGGGAGATGTTGAGGATGGGCAGGTGCGTTTACCTGCGCCGTTCAATACGCATACACTGGACCTGCGCACCTTTGAGCCGGCGCGCACGTTTACCCGCTCCGCGCAGGAGACTATGGTGCTGTAGGAGCGCTGCCCGCTTGAGCGTCGGGCGTGCAAATGATCGGGAAATGAGGGTAGACGTTACTTCAGGCATGCTAAAACGTCTCCCTTAATAGGCTGGCTACATCACAGGTTATTGGGGTTGCTACGTTGACGGGGAAAGACAACCGATTACAGATACTCTTCATTTCTCGCTATTATCCACCAGAGAAGGCGGCGGCGGCAGTGTGTGTGAGCGAGACGGCACAGCGATTGGTGCAGTTGGGCCATCAAGTGACCGTGTTGACCACGATGCCTAATTATCCCAGCGGTATTGTGCCACCTGCCTATCGTGGTCGGCTCCAGCAGGAAGAACTGCTTGATGGCGTACGGGTGATTCGTGTATGGTGCTATGTGAGTGCCAATAGAGGCTTCTTCCGCCGTGTTTTAGCGCAGTTGTCCTTCGGCTGCCTGGCCCCGTTTCTGGGCGGAAGAAACGTTGGCCAGCCAGATGTGATCATCGTAGGCTCACCGCCATTGTTCAATATCATCGCGGGCCGCATCCTTGCCAGGCAAAAGCGCTGTCCTTTCATCTTCTGGGTGGCCGATCTCTGGCCTGAGTCCGCGATTCAATTCGGGATATTGCGCAACAGGGTCTTCATCAAGATGGCTGCATGGTTGGAATGGTCAAGCTACCGGCGAGCCAGTCTCATCTGGGTGGTGGCGGAAGGAGTGCGCAGGCTACTCATTCAACGGGGGCTTCCTCCAGAACAGATCTATCTCCTGACGAACGGGGTAGATAGCGCGCGCTTCCGTCCTTTGCCACAGGCCGAAGCTCGTGCCAGCTTTGGGTGGGATGAGCGCTTTACAGTGCTCTATGCCGGGACGCATGGCCTGGCGCATGGCCTGATGAGTGTCCTCGCCGCCGCCGAACGCCTGCGATATTACAGCGATATCTGTTTTGTTTTCGCCGGAGATGGTGAAGAGAAAGAACGTCTGGTAGCATATGCGCGCGCGCACGATCTAAAAAATGTGCTATTTCAGGACCCATTGCCCCATGCTCGCATGCCCTTGCTTCTCGCAGCGGCCGACATATGCCTGGTGTCTATGCGTAAGCTCCCTTTGCTTGAAACCACTCTGCCCCTAAAGATGTTTGAAATCATGGCGTGTGCGCGCCCCATGTTGCTGAGCGCCAGGGGAGAAGCGCGCAAAGTAGCGGAGCAGCAGGCAAGAGCTGCGCTCTCTATCGAACCTGAAGATGCAGATACACTCGTCTGCGCGATCCTGTATATCAAAGATCATCCTGAAGTTGCCAGGGAGTTGGGGCAACGAGGACGCCACTATGTAGAGCGGCACTTTGATTATGATCGGCTGATAGCCGCCCTCAATGAGCGGCTCCATCTGTTGCTGGGGAAATAAGTATCTTGCGCCAGCGTTCTGCTCGTGCTGGGCGCTGTTTTGCACGACCAGGAATCATCGCGCCATCCCCTCATACAGGTTTGTATAACGTTGTACCAGCGTCTCCACCCGGTAGTGCTGGGCACTCTGTAGACAGGCCTCGCGCATCCTCGACAGCACTGACTCCGGCAGGGTAATGGCAGTGTGCAGCGTTTCCGCCAGGCGCAGTCTGTCGTGTGCCGGTACCACCCAACCCGTGATGCCATGCTCGATCACATGGGCGGCGTTCGCCTCGCTGGAAATGATCACGGGGCAGCCGGCGGCCAGCGATTCTAGGCACACGTTCGGCAGCCCTTCGGCGGGAGAGTAGAGAATCGTGGCATCGCACGCGTGGTAGTAATCTTCAGGGTGGGGCGTTTGCGTGTGATAGATCACCGTCTGCGCCAGGGTATCGCGCAGGATAGCGGCGTCGAGCGCCTTCTTCGCGGCTATGTCCTGCACAGGTCCGACGATGAAGCAGCGTACGCCATCGGGAAGCCGTTGCTGCCGCTTGAGCAGCCCGAAGCCCTCGGCGATCCAGTGCATGTTTTTCTCGAATGAGATGCGTCCCAGACTCGCGAAAACGCGCTGGTCGTGGGGGGCGATGCGCTGGCGCAGGTCAGCATCCCGTGGCTGCGAAAATCGCTGGGTCGTAATGCCATTGGGGATACAGCATACTTTGCACGCTGGCACGCCGGCGCGCTCGCTGAGCATCGTCTTCAGGTGCGGCCCGTTCACTACCAGGACCCGGCACAAGCGGTGGCTGAGCCGCTCGTAGAAAAGTTGTTTCGCGCTATGCATACCGCGCACCGAGCCGATGAGCCTGATACCTGGCAGGCAGGGAGCAGCCAGGCGGGTCAGCAGGTTCGCGTGGTAGCCCTCTGCCTGTATAAGCTGCGGCTGTAGAGCTTGTGCCGTCGCGATAATGTGAACCACGCCGCGTCCTTTGTCCCAGGCGCTGCCTTCCATATCGAGAGTATACAGAGGGATAGCGGCGGCGCGGACTGCTGGCGCGAAGTGCAGATCTCGCGTGCGCGGCCCGTAGAGACAGAGAATGTGCGGCTCAAAACGCGTGCGATCCAACCCGCTTGCCAGTTCCAGCAGTTGCGACTCGATGCCCCCGGCCATGAGCGAATCAACGACGTAAAGGATACGGATCATGCTGTCTTGGGCCGGCTGGGTCGCAGCCAACGCATATTCTGTCGCAAGCCCTTGTACACTTCATAGCGCTGTGATCCGATGGGTAAGAGGCGTTGTCTCAGGGAACGGACATAGTTTGCGTGGAACTTGCTGCTCATGGTTGTCATTGCTGCTTCCAGCTCCGCGATACGTGCCTGCTGGTGATCGGTCCAGGCTTTCAGCTCATGCCAGGTGTTGAGTTGCGCCTGTTGTTCCTCGATGACGCTCTGCTGGTGATCAATCCAGACTTTCAGCTCGTGCCAGGCGGCGACGTGTGCGATTTGTGTCTGTTGTAGCTCTTCTATATGATAGCGTGCTCCCACAGCCAGAGCGGCCAGGTCTTCCAGGCCAAGGGGTCGTAATTTTTCCTCGTAGTGGCGTATCACGCGGCTATCGTTCAGGAAAGGATCGCTTGTACGCAACATACTGTCCTTGCGATAGCGATAGGAATAGAGCAAATCAGGAATAACATCCAATGTGTATCCCGCCATTGATAGCCTGGTAAATAGTTCGCGATCTTCGGAGGTAATCAAGGGGCTAAGGTCGGTGGTGAAGCCATCGAGTGCCTCGAAGACTGAGCGGCGTATAATACAGTTCACGTCACCGAAGGGATTATCTATAACACCCAACGCCAGGTAATTGCCCACCGATATGAATCGAGAAGGCAGGGGCTTTAATAGACTGTTTGCTGTACAATGTCTTCCTTCACCTTCGAAGACTTCCATGTAGCATGTCAAACAATCGTCTCCCGAGTGCCTGATAGCTGCGATGAAGCGCTCAATCATGGAAGGCGCGGCGATATTATCGGCATCCATAAAGCAGAGATATTCCGCGCTCCCCAGGGAGACGGCCAGGTTTCTGGCTGCGGAGAGTCCCTGGTTCCCGGTCGAGACGAACTGCCAGTTCTCGCGCTCATATTGCTGGCGCACCTGCTCAAAGACCGCGATTGAGGCTGCCTCGGTCGAACCATCATTGATGATGATCACATTGAAGTCCTGCGTGGTCTGTTGTGCGAGCGATTCGAGCAGATAGGGAAAATATGCGCCCAGATTATAATAGGTGATGCACACATCCACCGATTTTTTGGTGCCGGGTGTCGTGGCTGTCACTGCTGTAGTGGGTATCTGTTGTGCTTGTGTCTGCTGAAGTGTGCGTGCATGGTCACAGACCTGCTCGTGGAAAGCCAGCCAGCGCTGATTGGCAGCTTGCCAGTCGTAGTGTCCCATCTGCGAGGTATCGTGCGGTCCGCTGAGGAGCCACTCCTGTACTGTGTTGGTCAGATGTTTGAGATCGGGAGCAAACATCTGCATCTGCCCGCGCGGCCCCAAGACCTCGGGGATACCCCCGGCATTGGAGTAGATCAGGTTGAGTCCAGGGATCAAGGAGGCTTCAATGATGGTGTAGCTCAGGTTTTCCGAGCGACTGGGTACGACGACGAGCGTGGTGGCACCGTTGGCGGCCAGGTACGCCTGAGCCTCGCAGGAGGTGAGGGTCGTGCGAGCTTCGACTGTGATGCCCTCCCCCACGGCCGTTTGTAAGAGGCGAACAAGATCGTCAGGTTCTTTATACACGTTGTATCCCCGGCCTCCTAGCAGGACGATTTCTTTGATGGATTGCATACAGGGTTTGCCCCGTAAGGCGCCGAGGGCGCCGATGAATAAGTCGATGCCTTTGCGTTTGTCCAGGCGCCCGTAGAAGACCAGACGCTCAAACGCGTGAGCTGGTTCGACCTCGATACGTGACAAGGTCATGTCGGGCAGAAAAGGATTGCCCAGAGCCTGGCTTCTCTCTTCTGGTGGCAGCATCCACCTGTTGTCTCTGGCCCAGTCCAACATATAGGAGCTGGGAGAGGCGACGAAATCGCTGTAGCGGGCGACGTAGCTCTCGCGAAAATCCTGTGCCAGGTCCTCGCGATCAGCCGCCCAACAGCCCTCGCCCTGGCGACTCCATTTCGTGCTGCCGTGGAGGACAGTAACAACCTCGGGGCGTGATTGTGGCTTGTAACGGCGGCTGCGGACGAAATGAAAGCCATTGGCGCCCCAATCGGCGAAATAGACAACATCAGCATCAAGAGGGATAGCAGCGGCGGCTAACTCAGCAATCCAGGTCTGCCAACTACAGCCATTGGGGATAGCAAGCACGGTGCCATAGGGCTGGAGCGAAGCGACGGTGATACCCACCTGCTCCCATGAGGGGAGCCAGTCTGTGGCTGGCCTCTGCTCAACGTGAGTGAAGATAACATGGACCTCCTCGCCAGCCTCGCGTAACAGGCGCGCGAAGTGCCAGGCATATGTCCCAATCCCCCCACACTCGTAGGCAATGGGGATCTGGGGCGTGACGATGACCGCCTTCATCTTGTGCTACCTCCCGCCAATATATTCTGTGAAAGACAACGAAACCGCTTCTGTAGATGGATAGGCATAGGCATGCGTTCATCTCCATTCGTGGTCACTTCAAGCTGCTGCGTTATGTCACGAGCCGACAGGTGTTGCCTGCCTGAAGAGCGAGCTTTGAGGCGGCGACGCACTCCGCGTATTGGGCGTCCAACGCTTCGCAAGCCCTGCCGGAAGCGTTTGTATATTTCATAGCGTTGCGAGCCGATGGGCAAGAGTGACTCTCGTATTTGGCGTGCTGCTTGCCAGAAAGGTATGGCCGCTCGCTCGCTCCAGAGCCAATCGGCCAGCTCGGTCATACGCATATACTCGATGGCTATGTGGGCAGTCTGATAGGCCATCGCGAGATCGCCAGTTGTGGCTGGTCTGGCGCTGGCACGCTGGCGGGCCTGGCGGAACGCCTCTTCCATGCCAGCGGCCATCTCCTGCAGGTCGAAATGCTCGCGAATGCGCCGCCGTGCTTTGTGGGCCATCTCTTGCCGTTGTTGTGGGTTAGCGAGCAACTGGTGAAGTACGAGAACGTATTCCGCAATCTCCTGCTCGTTTTGAGGGATGAGAAAGCCACATTCAGGCGTGACCAGTTCGGGGTGACCTCCGCAGTCCGCCGCGACCGGCACCATGGCCATGGCCATGCATTCAAATAAAACAAGGGCCAGCCCCTCGCTTGCACTTGGCAAGAGTAAAATATCGCTGGCCGCCATTACCTCCCGCACGTGCTTATTAGGCAGAGCGTCCATGAAGCGTATATGCTGTTCCAAGCTATTCTTTTTCACACACGCCTTCATAGCGGGGAGCTGTTCACCATCGCCGACGATGAGCGCGACAAAATGCGGATGGCGTGCCACGAGTTCTTGCATAATCTTCACGAAAACGAGAGGACGCTTTTGATCGGTCACTCGTCCGACAAAGAGGATAATGGGGGTCTCTGCTGGGATGCTCAGTTGCGTACGAAGAGTGGCGCGATCATAGCCTTGAGAGGTCCACTCGCTGGCATCGATGTTGGTATGGCAGACCTGAATGCGCTCAGGATCAGCCCCCCGTGCAACCATCCAGTGTTTAAGATGTTGCGTACTGG
>JALYVR010000004.1:21317-23925 GCA_030853145.1 Chloroflexota bacterium
ATGCAGGTCCAACTGTGTCCCTGCCTGCACAGACATCTGTGGATAGCCCCCATGCTTCCACTGTTCCTCTTCGAGGTGCGTATAATCTAGCATGGCCAGGTTGGGGTGCTGGGCCCGCAGGAAAGGTATGAGAGAGTATGCCAGTTCACTGTTAGAGATGAGTAGCACATCGATCTGGCGCGATTGGATCAGGTAATTGAGAAAGCGCGGATAATCGGCGTAGTGGAGGAACTGGTGAAGACAAAAAACATCGGGCGTGACGCTGGTGAACTCGTGCAGCCAGGGATGAGTCGATCTGAGGGTAGTTGCGATAGTGAACTCGTAGCCGCGTTTCGAGAGCGAGCGTATGAGATCAAGGTTGAATTTGTCGGCGCCGCCGATTGTCAGCCAGGGAACCAGCAATAGCACGCGGGTAATGTCTGCGGGCTTTTCCAAAGGGTTTCTAAAGGGCAGTTTCTCAGGAACCGAGGCATAGGGGATATCCAGACTTGAGGTCCAGAGTGGATGGGGGAAGCGTTCAGCAAGCCCTGTATGTTTTGCTTGTAGCCAGGCGCGAAAAGCGTGAGCGCGTTTCTTGTTGCTCTCGATCTCCACGAGGAGTGAATGTTCTTGAGTGCGATACCATACGAGGTATTCCGGAATAGTATAGCCCCACAGGCCAACTTCCGCCATGTTCAGCCAGAAATCCCAGTCCGCGTGCTCGTAGCTGATGCTCTCGTCATACCCGCCGGCGGCAAAAAAAGCCTCTCGTCGTATCACCGCGTGGTTTGTCATCATATTCTCTGTGACGCTTTTTTCATACTCTTGAAAACCATGCGTCCAGGTGTAGTTCTGCGCGCCAAAGGTTACATCATAGGCACCGCACGCGCTAAACTGTGGCTGGGTTTCCAGAACCCAGAGCGCTTTCTCCGCGAATGTTGGCTCGATGAGATCATCGCTATCTAATTGCATAAGGTAGCGCCCACGCGCTTCTCGTGCCGCGTGATTGCGGGCCACAGCCGGGCCACCATTGGCCTGGTGAAGCACGCGCACCCGTGGCTCCACTGCTTGCAGGCGCTCCAATTGGGCCAGGCTCTCAGATGTGGTGCTGCCATCATCGACAATGATCCACTCCCAGTGGGCAAAGGACATGCGTTGGATACTGCATACCGTTTCCTGAAACACTGTGCCGGTGTTGTAGTAAGGCATCATGATGCTCACAAGGGGTGAATCATCATTACATGGCTCATAATGAAAGGTCGGGCGGCAATCGCTCGCTGGCGTGTTTGCATAATCAAGGTCTTGTAAGTCAATCATCTCCATCCTCCACAAAAACCGCTGAACCCCATATCCACGACTATTCTCCTGTGCTCTTTTCGCCGGCCCCACGCCCAATCTGCATCTGCTGTTCCTGTGTGTCGGCGAGGCTACTATCCTTGCCTATTTCCAGGCTCCGCCGGTACGCTGCTACTGCTTCTCCTGTCGGACCGGCATAGCGAATGCGTCCCCCATGCAGCCAGATAGAGTGCGGACAGATGGTATGCAGTGTATCCAGCGCATGGGTGACATACAAGATCGTGACGCCTCGCGTGCTGAACTCACGCATGCGTGCCAGGCACTTCTTCTGAAAGGCCTCGTCACCGACAGAGAGGGCCTCGTCAATGATCAAGATATCCGGGTGTACATCAGAAGCAATGGCAAATCCAAGCCGGGAGATCATCCCCGATGAATAGGTGCGTAGTGGAGCGTCGATAAAGGCCGCCAGTTCAGAAAATTCCACAATGCTCGCGAATTTCTGCTGCATCTGGCGCTTAGAAAACCCCAGCATCGCGCCGTTCAGGAAGATATTCTCGCGCCCGGTCAACTCTGGATGAAAGCCTGCTCCCAACTCGATAAGTGGGGAGACGACGCCACGCACCCATACGCGGCCTTCTATAGGCTTCTGCACGCGCGCGATCACCTTGAGCAGCGTGCTTTTGCCGGCACCGTTGTCTCCAAGCAGACCCCATGCTTCACCCTGGCGGATTGTGAGCGTGATATCACGCAGGGCCCAGAACTCGCTGGCTTTCACTCTGGGACCTATGATACGCCGGATGAACTGTTCTTTCAGCGTCTTGATGCGCTCGGTCGCTACTCGATAACAGACAGAAACGTCAGCCAATACCACCGTTGGTTCTGCCGCTAGAGGGCGTGAAGGGCTACAGTCCACCCTCTCAGAAATGATAGACAAACATATCCTCCACTCGCGTGAATATGAACCAGCCCAGGAGCAGAACGCCCAACGAGATAGCCAGCGCGGGCAAGACCTGGTCCGAGCTGGGAAGCGTACCCTGGATAAGGGCTGTGTGAAAGCTGGCTATGAACAGGGACATGGGATTGTAGCGTTCAAGCGTGCGCAGAGGTTGAGGCAGAATATTCACGGGATAGAAAATCGGTGTGAGGAAATAATAGGCTGTCACTATAACCTGGTAGATCTCGTATGTGTCCGTAAAGAACACCACAAGTGACGCGACAATCAGGCCAAGGCCGAGGCTAAAAAGTGTTGCCAGGAGCGCCGGCACAGGCAAGAAAAGCCAGCTCCACGTGGGCAGGATACCATCGGCCAGGGTGAGCAGGAGCAATGGGGCCA
>JALYVR010000203.1 GCA_030853145.1 Chloroflexota bacterium
GTACCAGATCAAGTTTGTGAGCAGCCCGCGTATTTCAGCGGATGGGCGTATGGTGGCTTTTGTCGTCACGACCATTGATGAGCACACGCACGCGTACCGTTCGTCGATCTGGCTGGTAGCGAGCGCGGGCGGCCAGGCGCGGCGCTTTACGGCTGGTCCTGCTCGTGTGCATAGTCCGTGCTGGTCGCCCGATGGTCGTTGGTTGGCCTTTGTCTCGGAGCGCGAAGGTGAGGAAATAAGCGCCAGGGATGAGAAAGAGGCAAAGCAACTGGGAAAGGGCAAGCCGCAGATCTGGCTCATCCCTACCGAGGGTGGTGAAGCTCAGCAGCTCACCTTTATGCAGCATGGAGCCTCGTATGCCGCCTGGTCGCCCGATAGTCAGCGCCTGGTCGTATGCGCGGCGGTCGGCCCGGCCGATGAAGAGACGGAGGATGGCAAGCTGCTCCCCAAAGCGCGCAAGATCGACCAGCTCTGGTACCGGCTCGATGGGGTTGGTTTTATTTACGAGCGCCGCCAGCACCTCTTTCTGGTGAACGTGGCCGGCGGCGAAGCGCGGCAGCTCACCGATGGCGATTGGGACGATAGCGATCCCACCTGGTCGCCCGATGGGACACAGGTCGCTTTCGTCTCCAGCCGGGGCGAGGACCGCTGGCGTGAGCCCTGTCCCGATCTTTACACGCTTGCTATTGATGATAGCGGGCCGGGTGAGCTGCGCTGCCTGACCGATGGAACCATCAGTTGTGGGTCGCCCTCCTGGTCATTGGACAGCCAGGTACTTGCGTTTCTCGCATCGCATAAGCACCTCTCAGCGGGCCATGTTGATCTCTACACCATCGCGGCCGACGCCTCGCGAAGTTCCGCCGCCTGTTTGACACAAGACTTTGAAGGCTCGTGCATGGACTGGACGAATAGCGACATGGGCGATGAGCACCTGATGCCGCCACCCTGCTGGTCGGCCGATGGCAAGACACTGTATGTCCTGGCCTCACAGCGGGGCGCGACGCGCGTCTTTGTGATCCCTGTGAGCGGCGCTGGAGCACAGCCGGAGACGCTCACCAGCGGGGATGTGCATGTGCGGGACATCAGCATGGATCACGCGGCAAACACGCTGGCCCTGCTGATCGCGGACCCCAGCAGTCCGCCGGAGGTCTTTGTGGCGACGACAACTTCTCCTGGCGAGGTACGCCGCGTGACCCATTGCAACGCGGCGCTCTTCGACAAGTTGACGCTTGCTGCGCCTGAATATATGGCCTATACTGGCGAGGATGGCTGGCCGATGGATGGCTGGATTCTCAAGCCGCGCGATTTCGATCCGGCAAAGAAGTACCCCTTGATCGTCGAGATTCACGGTGGCCCTCATACACAATATGGCTATGGGTTCTTCCACGAGATGCAGGTCCTGGCGGCGGCGGGCTATGTGCTGCTCTACACGAACCCGCGCGGCAGTTGTGGCTATGGACGCGACTTCGCGCTGGCGGTCCGTGGAGCCTGGGGTGAGAAAGATTCGCTGGACATCATGGCCGGCGTGGATGCGCTCCTGCGCCAGGGCTATATCGATGAGCAGCGTCTGGGCGTGACCGGTGGCAGTTATGGCGGCTTTATGACGAATTGGCTCATCGGCCATAGCGACCGCTTCAAGGCGGCGGTCACCCAGCGCAGCGTGACGAACCTGGCATCGTTTTTCGGTAGCAGCGACTTCGGCTGGTCCTTCGCTGATGACGAATTTGATACCACCCCCTGGGATGGTCTGGAGCGGTACATGCACATGTCGCCGATCACCTATGTCAAGCAGATGCACACACCGCTGCTGATCTTGCACAGTGAACAGGACCTGCGCTGCCATATCGAGCAGGCGGATCAACTCTTCGCGGCCCTCAAGTACCTGGGGCGCGAGGTAGCCTATGTGCGCTTCGAGGGTCAGAGCCATGGCCTCTCCCGTGGCGGTCATCCCAAACTGCGCCTGGAGCGCTTGCATTTGATCCAGGAATGGTTTGACCGGTACCTGAGCTAGCAAGAGACCAATTTTCCCATCATGAGGAGAGGGTTGAGATCCACCTGGCGTAGGTCAAGCGCCCTCTTCTCTGGGAATGTTAAGTCCCTCATAGTTTCCCAGGTGCTCTCTCAGTTTGATATATATTGCCTGCGATGTAGTCATGGTCAGAGGTCCCGCCTGCCAGCGCATATACCTGCCCGTCAAGGTACTCGTAGCATGCGTCAGCACTGTTATCGTCCAAGATGAGGTAGGATGCAGCGGACATTTTCCCGATATTTTGGCCTTGTGGATCTGTGATCATCGTCTTCCTCCACTTCTCTGTCTTTATACCTGATCAAATTCCTATGTCCTATGTCCTATGGTCATAGGTTATCTTTAGCCTGGCACATCCTTCCGGTAACGTCTAGTTTAAGATGAAGATATGGAAGAGAAGTCTATTCGCGCAACTTTAATATCATCATCATTAGATCGTTGTCAATAGGAATATATTCCTATTGATTGACAGTAAATTGGTAAACGTCTATACTCTGCTTCGGGGAATGTGGCGCCTGGTTGTTGGAACTATGTTGCGAGAGACAGAGGAGCTTTCCATGTTGCTTGAAGCAGGTACCGCCACGGCTGCTGCGCCTAAGAAACGCCAGAGGGCGGCAAGTATTATAGCCCGTCAGGACCGTATTCCTATCTGGGCACTGCCTATCCTTTACCTGGTAATTATCGGGATAGGCTTCCTATTCACCTTTTTCGATATTTTTGATATCAATGTTTCATTTATCCAGACGTGCGTCCAAATTGTCCCGCATTGTGGTCCAGCAACGGCGGGAGCGTATCTTGGTCTCCCAGTCCTGCTCAACCTGGTTGGCTATGTCGCAGGCTCGCTTATCCTCAGCCCCTTAGCCGATAGATACGGTAGAAGGGACCTGCTGGTGCTTACCCTGATTCTGACCGGCCTTGGCTCGTTGTACACGGCTTTCGTGGGAGACTATACCAACTTCATTATCGCTCGTACCATCACTGGCATTGGTATTGGCGCTGACCTGGCGCTCGTCAACACGTACCTCAACGAGATAGCTCCAGGGCAGAGTCGTGTAAAATATACTGCATTCATCTTCATCATGTCCTCTTTAGGAGCGTTCCTGGGGATCTGGCTGGGATTGTATCTCACCACGCCCGCGACGCCTTTTCCACTCGGACTGCCCTTTGCTATTGCCGGTCCGCAGTTTGAGATTGGCTGGCGGATCATGTATATCGCCGGAGCGCTGTTGGCGGCTATCGGCCTGCTCTTTCGTTTTCAGTTGCCAGAATCGCCACGCTGGCTCGTCTCGCAAGACAGACTAGCCGAAGCAGACCGCGTTGTCAGCGCGATGGAGAAATACGCGTCTGCCCGGCTAGCCAGCCTGCCTCCGGTTCCCGCAAATTTGCCGGTTCTTCCCAAGAGTGGGAAGGGATCGTATGCCGATATCTTCGGCAATCCACTCTATCTGAAACGTACGATTCTCATACTGGTTATCTGGCTGGTGAGCTACATTACCGTCTATTCTATCGCTGCTGGCCTTACAACGCTGCTCGCCGCTTTGCAATATCCGCCACCGGAAGCTGGTCTTATCGCCGCCACAGGCACGTTTGGGTTCATTGCCTGTGCCATCACTGCTTATCTCCTTGGCGAGAAGATGGAACGGAAGTACTGGCTTCTTCTTGCTGGAGTGCTCACATTGCTTGGTGGGATCATCATCGCGCTCAGCAACACGAGCTTTGGTATCGCGGCTCTTGGCTCTATCATACTCTTCTTTGGCTTCAACATCTGGGTCCCAATGATGTACACATGGACAACCGAGAACTATCCGACCCGATCCCGCGCCACAGGCTTCGCGCTGGTCGATGGTATCGGTCATATCGGTGGCGGTGTCGGCCTGACATTCATCGCCTCGGTCACCGTTAAGATTGGTCCTCTTGTGACCTTTGCACTCATTGGCGGTTTTCTATTAGCGGCAGCAGGCCTTGCTCAATTTGGGACAGCAACCAGGCGAAAACGTTTGGACGAAGTTTCACCATAGCGTATTCCTGTTCCAGGCCAAAACGTAGTATGTCACCTGGTACTTAGAACACAAGAACAAGGGAGAGAGATATGTATTGCCCTCGTTGTCAAACGATGAGAGAGACTCTCAGAGGACGCTGTGTTCAGTGTGGCTATGATTTTACGAAAATGCCTTCTTCTGCTTCGTCTGTTGTAACGCGGCAATACACATCTCCCGCCCGTGCCGCCATACGCTACCCCACCGCGCGCGGCGATGTATTAGGGAATGGGCGTTATCGTTTGACGGGGCAAATCACCCTGCCAGAGGGTCAACAAAGATACGGGGCCGCGTGGTCGGCGACTGACATGCAGGCCTCTTCTCTCCGCGTGATCGTACGTGAAGTGCTTATTCCGCAGGACGTGCGAGAAACATCCAGGTCTCAAGAGCAGGTTCTCAATGCGCTGATTCAGCGCTTAAGGCAGCTAGGGCTGCATCCTGGTTTGCCCCATGTACTTGACTACTTTACCGAACAGGGAATAGCCTACCTGGTCTTCCAGAACATAGAAGGTGAGAGCCTGTCTTCTTTGCTGACTCAGCAGAGAGGCGCGTTACCAGAGCGCATGGCGGCAGAGTATGCGTGGCACGTGTGCGACATATTGTCGTTCTTTGCGAGTCAGCAGCCCCCATTTATCCATGGCTCTATCAACCCTGATACCATTGTCATCGCCTATGAAGGGAAACAAGTGTCGCTGATCCACCTGCCTCTCTTCCCGCCGAAAGACCCGATTACCACCACGGTAGATACAAAGCAAGCAGGTTATTATGCGCCGGAGCAGGCACGAGGAGCCATCAGTCCTTCATCAGATCTCTATAGCCTGGCGGCCACCCTCTACCACGCGATCACGGGCTATAGTCCATTGGATCATATGGCCTTTTTCTATCCGCCTGCTCGTCGCCTTAATCCTGCCGTGACACCAGGCATGGAGATGATTCTGGCGCGCCAGTTGCGTCTCTCGGTGCCACAACGCTTCACGCATGCATCTGAGATGCAGAAAGAGCTTTCAGCGTTGCTTACATCGTACCCGGATGTAGAAGAACTTGAGCAGCCGGTGCTCTTTTCCGATCCGCTGCGCCTCAATGCGTCACAAAGACGCATGGTCAGCCAGAGCACTAGCCTGCTCAATATAGGGGTGTTTGCTGCGGTGATCGTTTTGCTGCTTATTGCTGTGCTCTTTGCTGTCTTACGCTAAGGGGGAAGAGGTACCTGTGGCTGAGAAGTTTTCCTGGGCCATTCCCTCCCCTAATAGAGTTACTATGTGAGCAAAATATATTTTGACCGGAAACCCCACTTTTCCCCCGGCTTGCGTGCAATTGCAGCATAGCTATATAACCATGTTTAGATGCCCATCCCCTTGGAAACAGCATGTTTGGTAGCTACTTGTATAGTAGAAACGGAACAGATTGCGGGTGTTGCAATTCATGTTGGGTCTGCAATTGCAAAGTGAGAAATAGACGAACTATGCCTGTCATAGTCTGTCTGTAGTTGTAAATTGAGGGAAAGGTAAATTGCCAATACACCAACAAGTCTGGGATTACTTTCGTACACGTAGCGTGGCAAGATATAATAGGCCGAGAAATATCGCGGCAGTACTTGCCTTGTTCTTATCAAGTATTACCTTGCAGCCAGGGGGGACGGGAGATCACTCGCGGCCGCCTTGCTTCTTGGGGGACCAGAGAGCCGGGGTGTACGCGGGCGATGGGCTGGGAGGAAGATCCGCTCATAGCGGTATACATGTGAGCGGTCAGACCTCTGAGAATGAGAGCGCCCCTGATCGCGGAAACTGTCTTGCGGGTGGAGCGCCGCGTGCATATTTTCACGTGGATAGCGTTGCTGACATTTCTCAGCAAGCTGGCTTCATCCGGCCTGTGCAACGCTCTACCGCCTCCCTACCCACGCGGTATTCCCACCGGGCCAGGGGAACCCACGCTCCAGCTACTCGCCAGTCCTCTCACGCTCAGCGCATGAAGCTGCATGCAGCTTTTGTGCCGGCCAGAGGCGGGTCCGGGAATACTTTTCCCTATGGGCAATGCACATGGTGGGCCAATCAACGCTATTTTCAGCTACACCATGTCTATGTGCCATGGACGACCGGCTCTGATGCCTGGGCCTGGACTATGCGCGCGCGCCAATTTCATTGGCATGTTTCCTGGTCACCCTCCATCGGGGCGATCATAGACCTGCAACCTGGCGTCGAAGGGGCCTATGGGTTGGGGCATGTCGCGGTGGTAGAGCGAGTTCTTGGCAACGGACATGTTCTTGCCAGCACCATGAACTGGGGCAGCCAGCCTGGGAAGGTCCAATATGTGCAGTATACCGTTGGTCCAGGAGTAACCTTCATTACTCAGTAGATGGGTAACTTTGCGCATTGATGACTGGACATCAAGAGAAGATATCCACGAGTGAATGGTAGATGCAGATCAACACCTGTTCAAGCGGAGGCCGGGTATCTATGCCAGATATCCGGCCCCTCCGCTGACGTGGAGAACGTTCTCTACGTGGGAGTGTCTTCACCAACCATAGCGAATTATAGCTGTAGCATACCTATCTTGTTACTGCCGGACTCTGTAAACCAGAGATTATGGTGGCTATCCATGGCGATGCCGAGCGGAAAACTGCTGCCGGTGGGAATATGATAGTAGATGAAGCGGTGAGCTGTGAGGTCGAGGCGCGCAATCACGTTTTCGGCTGGAACAGTGATCCATACTTCACCGGCAGGCGTAACCGCCAGACCGTATAAGCCACTAGTCCCTCCGCCTGACGATGGCGCGTAGTAAGGGGTGAAGATCCCAGTACGTGGGTTGAGACTGAGCAATAGATCATCTTTGAAGGAGGTCAGCCAGAGCATCCCACGACTATCGCTGGCAATCTCCATCAAATTGCCCGCTCCAGGTGTGCTGAAGAAATGGATGCTGCCCGTCGCCGGATCAAGCTGGCCTACGCGGTTTGTGCTGGACTCTGTGAACCAGACCATGCCTCGCGGGTCAACGGTCACTCCATAAGGATTGAGCGTCTGCGCGCTTCGCCTGGCCGAGATGGGATAGTGCTGAAAATGCCCGCTACGTGGATCGAGCCTGCCGATGGCATCAGCATTCATTTCGGTGAACCAGACCATCCCATGAGCGTCAAGGCCCAGATCGTTGGGCGCCACCGGCAGCGTCAGCGTCTTTCCCGCGTTACTGGGATCGGGGACGGTGATTGTGGGCAACGGGTAGGTCTGATAGCGTCCCGTGGTGGGGATGTAATGACTGATGTAGTTGGCATACTGCTCGGCGAACCAGATGCTATCATCGCCGGCTATGGCGACCCCCATGATGCCGTAATGGCCGTGTGGCGGCGTCATCTGCTGGAAGCTGCGCGTGTGCGGATCAAAAACTGCCAGGTAGTTGCGATTCATCTCGCCAAACCAGACGCGTCCCTCGCGATCAACCGCCGGGCGCATCATGCCAGCGTTCCCTTGCGGCAGTGGGTATTCATGGAAACTTCCTATAGCCGTGGATGCAGGGACTGCCCCGGGTTGTGTGTTACCTGGCGTTCCTCCCGACAGGGTGGTGGATGCGGGTGGTGTGCCACTAGCGCTACACGCCGCGAGAGAGACGCTAAGCAGTATGAGAAGACATAAAAATTGTAAGTTTTTCATAGATCAAGCCTCTATTCCAGGGCTACAGTAGTGTTCCATCAAGCTTCATTGGAGGGGTGAGACGGCCCATTCGCGTAGGGGTCGGGCGCAGGCCTTGTCGGCGGGCAAGGGGAGCCAAAGCGGCGCCCCTCCACGAAATGCCGTGTCCGTGTGCCGGCCTCGCGTGCGTGGCCAGCAGGAGGCCCCACCGGCACCCCAAGGGCC